>NZ_DS989842.1:214538-444772 GCF_000155555.1 Coleofasciculus chthonoplastes PCC 7420 | reverse complement strand
CAAACCCCTACGCGGAACGTAAGGATTGGGTTTGCCAGTGACGCTGTTGAAGCTGGTGCATGTGGTTAAAGAGTTGCCAGCAGTAGGATTCACTTAACCCACAAGTAATAGCCCCACGCAGCACAACATTAAAATACCAATCGTTCGGTGCTAATTCTTCGGCTAATTTTTCCACAACCACATAAGTCCGGACATTGTGATAGATTCGTCCTTGACGAGACACTTCTACGGTTTCTCGTCGATAGCCACCACGGGGTACTTCTTCCCGGTGATCAAGAGGATCACTAAATCGCTCAGGTAAGCGGTATAAGACGCCTTCAACCATTGCGTTTACATCGGGGACGATATCCAGTACACCACAGTTACGCCGTGCTGATTTGCGGTTAAATCCCAGTCTATATCCTTTGAGAACGGCTGAACCTAGGACGAAAGCATGAGTATTTTCACCTAGCGATCGCTTTAAATCAACCGGACACATGCAGGAGCCATAGGCAAAGTAGTAAAAGGTTGGCTCAGTCTGCGGAAACTGTAGCACATTAGCTACGGGTGAAGACGGATCAAGAGACGGTGAGGGCGAATCTTGGCGATCGCGCGGCTGAGTTGTCATCGCTGGCTAAAGACTACAATACTAAACGGCAAAGGTAATATATTTTCAACGAAGTCAGGAGAACGAACTGTAGCCGATTTTTCAGTTATGGGCTTGGGGTAAGTAGGTTGGTGGAAATAAACTTAACTAGATTAAGTTATGTAAACAAGCCTCAAACCCTTACTGTTCCCTGTTCCCTGTTCCCTAATCTCCACCGCTAACTTTAATTGTCCCCACCTACTGGAGAGCCATGAGGTATTTGCACAGCTAGACTGAATTCCCGATGAATCGCCAGTAGTATAATACAAAGGTCTGAGGTTGAAAGACTTCTCGGATCTGCCCGACACTTATGGCTGATAAATAAACTGATGAAGTCCTGCTTATTTGATATGGTTAACCTGAAGCAGCGTCTAGGCATAGCGCTGATACTGCCAATTAGCCTGATGGGAGCGATCGCGCTTCCGACTCCCCTCAAAGATGCCCAAGCCCAAACGGGTGATGGACGTGCGATCACGGTTCGGGCAGATGTTCAAGAAGCGAATTCCCAAACGGGTGTTGTCACAGCGCGGGGGAATGTACAAATTGATTATCCGGCTCGCCAAATTCAGGCAACGGCGGCTCAAGCTCAATATTTTAGTCGAGAACGGCGTATTGTTCTCACGGGGAATGTTTATGTTTTGCAACAAGGCAATAGTCTGCGTGGTGAAACGATTACCTATTTAATTGATGAAGGGCGCTTTGTTGCTCTACCGAAAACTGAACAACAGGTTGAATCGATCTACATTGTGTCTGATCCAGAAGCTCCAACTCAACCTGTCGCGCCGCCTGTAACTCCTCCGTTTAATCCAAAACCTGTGTTCAAAACTCCAGTAAGTGATCCATAATTGTTATTTGTCATTTGTTATTTGTCATTTGTTATTCGTCATTCGTTAGCGCCGAAACCCTTGAGATACCGTAGGGTGGGTTTCGACTTCGCTCAACCCACCAGCATACCAGTCAGTACCCTTCAACTGAACACTAATCGGGGCGGGTTTAGTTACATCTGGGTGACAGCCAACGGTAGTAGTGAAACCCGCCCCTACAGACTAAAAACTTGGTCGGGGCGGGTTTAGTTACATCTGGGTCAAAAGGAAACGATAATAGTACAACCCGCCCCTACAGATGTGCCATGGCACGTCTGTACACATTACATAACTCTCCAACTGAGGTAGCTATTCTTGAAAATCGTTTTAGAGAATATTCATAAATCCTATAACAAAAAGTCTATCGTTAACCGCGTCAATCTATCGGTGGCACAAGGGGAAGTTGTGGGGCTGCTAGGTCCAAATGGTGCGGGAAAAACGACCACATTTTACATTGCTATTGGTCTAGAAAAACCCAATCAAGGCACAGTATGGTTAGATGATAATGACATCACCAAGCAGCCGATGCACCAGCGGGCGCGTTTTGGGATTGGCTATTTGGCACAAGAACCCAGTATATTTCGTAATCTGACGGTTCGGGATAATCTGCGACTGGTGCTAGAGCAAACGGGTGTACCGCGTCAAGAATGGCGCTGGCGATTACGAACGTTGATCGAAGAGTTTGGCTTGGAAAAAGCAGCGAATACGATTGGGAGGCGGGTTTCTGGGGGTGAACGTCGTCGCACCGAATTGGCAAGAGCGTTAGCTTCAGGCGTAGAAGGACCCAAGTTTTTATTCTTAGATGAACCTTTTGCTGGGGTTGATCCGATTGCGGTGGCTGAGATCCAGAAAATCATTGCCCGGTTGCGCGATCGCGAAATTGGGGTTTTAATTACGGATCATAATGTTCGCGAAACCCTAGCCATCACCGATCGCGCCTATATCATGCGAGATGGGCAAATTCTGGCATCGGGTAGTGCGGAAGAACTTTACAACAACCCCTTGGTGCGACAATATTACTTGGGTGATGAGTTTCAAAAATAATCCTGGCTATTTCTCGCTGTTTCGTAAATAGCCCTCAAACCCATACATAAACATAAGACGAATGATATAAGACGAATGACGAATGACGATCCGTAAATCTCTACCTCTTTTCTCCTTTATTCCTGGCGTATCGGTGATGGATCGTTATATTATCACCGAACTCATTCCCCCATTTTTATTTGGGATGGGAATGTTTTCCTCAGTGGGGGTAACCATTGGTAGCTTATTTGACTTGATGCGGAGAGCGGTGGATGAAGGACTACCCGCCACATTGGTGCTGAAGGTGCTGCTGTTGAGTTTACCTCAGTTCATGGCGTATGCTTTTCCTACATCTGTCCTGTTAGCCACCTTATTGACCTACAGCCGTCTGTCTAGCGACAGTGAACTGATTGCTTTGCGAAGCTGCGGGGTGAGTATTTATCGCCTAGTGCTACCCGCGTTATTACTGAGTTTAGTTGTGACTGGTATTACCTTTGGATTTAATGAATACGTAGTTCCCGCCTCTAACTATCAAGCAACGATAACCTTAGAAAAGGCATTAGGAGAGGAAAAACCCACCTTCAAAGAGCGCAATATCTTCTATCGAGAATATGCAGAGGATAAGACACTCAAGCGCTTATTCTACGCTCAAAATTTTGATGGTGAGCGGATGAAGGGCTTAACCATTCTCGACTGGTCTCAGCAAAGTCTTAACCAAATTGTCACCGCTGATTCCGCAATATGGAATGTAGCGCAAAGCACTTGGGATTTCTATAACGGTACGATTTATTTAGTGTCACCGGATGCCTCTTACCGCAACATCGTGCGGTTTGAACACCAACAACTACAATTACCTCGCATTCCCTTGGATTTGGCGCGAAAAGACCGCGATTACGATGAAATGAACATCACTCAAGCCAGAGAACGCCTAGAGTTAGAGCGCCAGAGTGGGGATGAGGAGGACATTCGCAAACTCAAAATCCGCATCAGTCAAAAATTTGCCTTACCCTTTGCTTGCGTTGTTTTTGGCTTAGTTGGGGGATCATTAGGCAATCAACCTCAGCGTACCAGTAAAGCGACAGGCTTTGGGATTAGCGTGTTAGTGATTTTCGCGTATTATATGCTAATGGCGATCGGAGATGCTCTAGGATTAAGTAACTACCTCCCCCCCTTAATCTCGGCGTGGTTGCCCAATCTGATGGGGTTTGCGGTTGGCGGATTTTTATTAATTCGAGCCGCCCGGTAGGGGTTTGGTCTCCAAACCCCTCAACCTGAAGAGGTGATACCAAATCTGCCTTTATTACCCACTGTCAAGAGGAGGCGATTGAAATCGCTGCTACACTTGCCAAAGTCCGCCTGCGCGGACTGGGTTATAACCGGGGTAGCGTTCCTCGAATTTGGTATTGTAAAGTATGACTCTTTGAACCCGTTTCAACGGGTTTGGTGCTTTTAGCCCCAACTTTAGTTGAGGGCTTAAGTCAGCTCAACCGAACAGCATGGTGGTATAACCTGTCCGAACGGGTGAGTCGCAGAGTCTATCACATTAGATATAATTAGTGGGTTGCACTACAGAACCAACCGTTTACTCAGAAAAAATCAATCCTTTAAAATATTTCTGTAACAAAAGTTACATTATCCTACTTATTCTGACTCGGTTCGTTCAATTTTTGTCAAATCATACTACCGGCTTGCGCTATGTCATCTCCCAATCAAGTGCCTGCGTATCTGCGCTATTTAAAAGCCCGACTTCAACCCTTAAGGCAACCCAAATTTTGGCTATCAGTCATGGGCTTTGGCTTAATCGTGTTGTTTGTCTGGGAATATTGGCAGAATCCCAATTGGTTGAGTTTCTTGGAAGAAGACCCAATCCGCGAGCAATTTGAGAACTCAACCGATGAGACAACGCTTTCGGCTGAAGAACTTGCCGCTAACATGGCAGATATTGACAGTTCGGCAGTCCTCATTGAGGAATTTGACCAACAGAATGCTTTAGCGTTGGCTAATCTACCGAACCAGAAGCCCGGAGACAAAAAAAATTCCTTGACCGCATCGGCACCCGAACCGCCGTCAACCTCTACTCCCTCAATCCTAAATAGCGCTGCTGACTCAAAACTAGGCTCTAGCAATCCCTTCGCCAAAGCCTCACAAGACTTTCTCATGGGGGATATTTTATCGGGGAAGGGACTCTTTCCTGACCCGAATATGTTAAATTCTGAGCCTTCGTCGTCAAACTCAGAAACGACTTCTGCGAATGCTTTCCAAGAATTGACTGAGGTGTCAGGAACTGAGGCGTCTACAACGAGCAATCAAAATTCTGAGCAACTGACGCAACGTTCTGATACAAGTCCAAGTCAAACCGTGCCAACCTCTAGAACGAGTGAACAAACCCGAGTTCCAGCACGAACTGCGCCAAGGACAACAACCAACCGTGGGATGATACAGCCTAGCTACCCTCCGGCTTCTGTACCCACTGTCTCTGGTTACAATGGCGCCGGACAGCCCACCTATCCCACAGGAGTGACACCGAATGGAACCGTTTACAACGGTGCTGGACAGCCCATGTATCGCTCAGTTCCTGCCCCTCCAGCCCCAGCAACGGGTGTCACCACCTCTCCGGTGATGCCAACCGCACCTGCTAACTCCGCTAATGTTGGACAATATCCGATTCAACCCAATAACGTTCCTAGCGCCGGAAATAATCCGACACTCATTACACCGGGGTTACAACCAAGTCAGCTCAACGGCTCACAATTAAATGCTCCCCGTTAGGGAGAGAAGGTTAGGGATCTGCGTAAAAATAAAGTAGAGACGCGCCATGGCGCGTCTCTACAATTGTGCCGAACGTCCTAATCGATGTGTCTATTGCTATAAATTAGGAGACCAATCTCAAATTGGACAACGAAACCCGCCCTGCCCCCAATCTCAAGACTACGATGGTGATAATAGGGCACGGCATTGCCGTGCCCCTACCACAACGGAAGGGATAATTGATTGGGTAGGGGCACGATATCGTCGTGCCCTGCCTGATAGAGCTAGAAGTGTTTAATAATTGCGTCCGCAAATTCTGAACACTTCAACGGTGACTCCACCCGTGGTGTCATCATGCGGGCTAAGTCGTAAGTCACTTCCCGATTAGAAATGGCACCGCCAATTCCCCGTGTAATTAAATCAGCCGCTTCTTGCCATCCCATATATTCCAACATCATCACCGCAGATAGGATGAGTGAACCGGGATTAATTCGGTCTAAACCCGCGTGCTTGGGTGCTGTACCGTGGGTGGCTTCAAAAATGGCACAGGTGTCACCAATATTAGCACCGGGTCCCATGCCTAAACCTCCTACCAGGGCAGCTGCGGCATCGGACAGATAATCCCCATTCAGGTTCATCGTTGCCAGAATCGAGTATTCATCCGGGCGAGTTTGGATTTGTTGGAAATACTGTCCGCAATCCGGTCATTGACCATGACTTTTTCTTTCCATTGACCATTGCCGTGGGTATCCCAGATGGCACTGAGAACGCTTTCGACTTCTGTCGTCGCTTCAGCCCGCTTTTCCGGTGTCAAAGCATCATAACCGGGTTCAACCTTACGGGCATTGTCTTCGAGGCTGATATCTGGGTCATGTTCTTTATTGCTCAGAATCCACGATTCGCGTTCGGTAACGCATTGCGCCCGGAATTCTGTGGTCGCGAGTTCATACCCCCAGTCTCGAAATGCACCTTCGGTGTATTTCATAATATTGCCCTTATGCACCAAGGTAACCATTTGCTTGGCTTTAGGTAAGCTTAAGGCGCGTTCAATGGCGCGACGAACCAGACGTTGAGTACCTGTTTTACTGATAGGTTTAATCCCAATCCCTGAGTCAAGGCGAATCTGCTTTGTGCCATGTTCTGGCGTGGCTGGAATAAAATCGTTATTGAGAATTGAAATCAGTTTGTCGGCAATTTCGGTTCCCTGACGCCACTCAATTCCCAGGTAGATATCTTCTGTGTTCTCCCGATAAATAATCAAATCCAGTTTCTCGGGTTCTTTGTGGGGTGAGGGTGTCCCTGGGTAGTATTTGCAGGGACGCACGCAGGCATAGAGGTCATTAATTTGACGCAAGGCGACGTTGAGAGAACGAATACCTCCACCGATTGGAGTGGTTAAGGGTCCTTTGATGGCAACGCCGTATTCTTTAATCGCGGTTAGGGTATCTTCGGGTAAGTATTGATACGTGCCGTACTTGTCGCAGGCTTCATCACCAGCATAAATTTTAAACCAGGTAATGTTCCGCTTCCCACCATACGCCGTTTGCACCGCTGCATCAATAACCTTTTGGGTGGCGGGCCAAATATCGACACCTGTGCCGTCCCCCCGAATGAAGGGAATAATCGGATCATCAGGAACAATGGGTTTCCCATCCTCAAAGGTAATGCGAGACCCTGTATCTGGAGGTGTGATTTTTTCGTACATAAAACTCTTTGGCTAAGGTTAAAATCAGCATCACGATTATTGATGCTCCGAAAAAGTTACCAGATCTCTTGGCGGCTGGGAACTTTATTAAGTTTTTTTGCAGATTGCTGTCGAATGAGGACGAAAATAGCCAGAAATTGGTAACAAATATAACGGACATTTCATGAATTACCCATTACTCATTACCCCTTATAAAAGGCATAGCTTCAGTCGCTGACCAAACTGATGAAGGACGGAGGAATCTCCCCAAAAAAGTATCCAATACTACAAAATATAGGTTAATATTTCTCTTTTACTGCCCTGCCCACCCTAGCGCCATGGCACGTTTCTACATTGCTTCCCCTGCTCTTGAGCGGTACAGGTACAAGGTTGGACTCGATAGTCTAGGACATCGCTTGACCGACGCTCTAGGGTTTAGACACTCGCCCAACTCAACTATTATGCTGGAATAAAGCATCTGTGTTGGCTATCGTGGCGCATTCTGTTCCTCGATAGAGCCTAGCTCGGCGTTAACCCGACTGTGTGTGTGATGGGGTAGCCGATGACAGAGGGTTGGTTCATCTGTCCTCCAGTTGGTTTGTCGTTCTAATGTTTGTGGCAATACGCTACTGAAGTCGCTAGGCTATTACCAACACTGAGTTTTTTGCTCCTGATTCCTGCTCCTGTCCGGACGCTTCTTGCCCAAGGAAGGACGTTCTGAGGGAAAGCGTCTCACCACCCTAACCTTCAACCTTTTGATCCATGACTGACGACCAACGATGAAAAAAATTTTAGTGGTTGATGATGATAGAACATTACGCATTACTCTGACACGCGCCCTGGAAAATATGGGATATCAGGTTCAACAGGTGAGTTCTGGGGCAGAAGCTTTGGAGGCTTGTGTCAAAAATCCACCCGACTTGGTGGTTTCTGATGTGATGATGCCAGAGATGGATGGAATAGAATTTTGCCGTCGTCTGAGGGCGACTCCATCCGGTCAACTGATGCCTTTTATTTTTCTATCTGGCAAAGGAGAACTAGAAGACCGGATTCACGGTCACTCCATCGGCGCGGATGATTATCTGATTAAGCCGGTTAATCCTAGAGAATTGGCGGCTAAAATCGAGGCTCAGCTTGAGAGAACCCGTCGTATCCATGCTCTGATTGTTCAGTTGATGCAGCTTAATGCCAGTTCCGCTGTCACGGAGTTAGCGAACCAAGCCAAAACCGCTCAAGCGACCGAGGTGTCAGCTCCCCAGGAAGAAGAAACTGTCACCCCTACGCCTTTACCGTTGACACCTGCAGAAGAACGAGTGTTTTGGGAAGTAATTCAAGGATTGACGAATAAGCAAATCAGCAATCGCTTGTTTATTAGTCCACGTACTGTTCAAACCCACCTAAGTAGTATTCTTAATAAGTTAAAGCTGGGGAACCGCGCTCAGCTTATTCGTTTTGCCTATGAAAATGGTTATCAACCTCCGAGCAATGGGTAGGAAGGCGGGGGAGATGAGGGAGATGGGGGAGATGAGGGAGTTGGGGAAGCTGGGGAATCTGGGGAAGCTGGGGAATCTGGGGAAGCTGGGGGAGATTGGGGAGCGGTTTCTAGACCAACGTTCTCAAGTAATTTTTTCAATTTTACAGTTTCAGGCGTTCAAGCGAGCCACTTTGCCTCGACAATAGGATTAGTTGCCGCAACTTCAAACACGTCGCTTCATGATAGACCAAACGACTGCCTCCGTACCCGAAACCTCTAACCAGCTTGCCGAGTTGAGTAACCAACTCAGGTCAAGTTCTGAGAAAAAACAACTCCAGCTCATTCCCGAACTGGTGAATCAGGGGGATGCTGGTTTAGATGTTTTGATGGACTTTCTGCAAGCGCAATCCTCAACCCCTCCCAGTCTCAGTGTCGGTCTGGCATACCAAGCCCTTTATCAGGCAAAGACTGCCAAAACAGAGGAGTTTCTACAAAGCCATTTTCCGACAGGAATTGTTCCCCTATTGTCTGAACGGGATATTGACTACGCTCCTCTACAACAGTTACTTGCCGAGCAAGAGTTTCAGGCAGCGGATAGGTTGACATTAGAGAAACTTTGTGATTTAGCTGGGTCTGCTGCTCTACAGCGCAAATGGTTGTACTTTTCCGAAGTGGAGAAGTTCCCGATTCCCGATTTACAGACAATTAATACCCTGTGGGTGATTCACTCTCAAGGTAAATTTGGATTTTCTGTGCAGCGAGAACTTTGGCTTGCTATGGGCAAAAACTGGGAAAAACTGTGGCCCAAAATTGGCTGGAAGTCCGGGAATAGCTGGACTCGATACCCCAATGAGTTTACCTGGGATCTCAGCGCCCCCAAAGGTCATCTGCCGCTTTCTAATCAGCTACGCGGTGTCCGGGTTATTGCCACGTTGCTGTCTCATCCGGCGTGGTTAAGCTAAAGTTGGTCATTTGTCTTATGTCATTTGTCTTATGTGATAATTGAACGGCTAGGTCGGGGCGGGTTTAGTGACATTCGGGTGAAAACGAAACGTTAAAGGTAAAACCCGCCCCTACAACAGACTCTCTATCTCCCTCAGCTCCCCCCGCTCCCCCCGCTCCCTCTGCTACGGTAGCCAGTGGGGGAGGAATCCTGGTAATAATGGCTCAGGTTGGAGTTGTACGGGTGCTTCTGAGGTTATAGATTCATCTAAGGGCAATAGCCAAAGACGCCCAGTTGCGATCGCCTGTCCTTCGTCGTTCCTTAAACTATCAATGGCTGAGGCGGGTCGGGTGGCTACCTGATCGAATAATAAGGCTAAACCATCTGGGGATAAACTCAGTTGAATATCACGCTGTTCTGGTAACACCACTAAGGGTTGTATTGGACTCTCCTCACTGTCGGGTTCGGCGTCGAGATTAACGGCGGCGATAAAGGGTTCCTCGCGATACTCTTCCCCTTGAATCAGTTGGGTTAACAGGCAATAGAGGGTTTCCTCATTTGGGGCGAACTCACAGTTGATAATCGAGCCGGTTGTGCGGAGGAGTTCTTGTTCGGTTCCCTGATTATTCACCAAAAACAGCGATCGCGTATAGTCGGTATTAAATTTCACCATTGTCGCTGCTGCACCATCGCTGGCAAAGCTGAGAACTTGACCAAATTTGGGCAGAAAGTCTAGAGGTTCGGCGTCGGCGTTTAAGGGCAGAATCGCCACCCCTTGTCCTTGGGCTACGGCTAATGAGGCACTATCTGGGGCAATTAAAAATTCCCCACCGGGCTGATTCTCTAAGGGTTGAGGTTCGCCATCAGCAGGGATCATCCACAGACCAAAGTCAGCGGGATCGTCTCGATTCACTCGCTGTACCACAATGATTTGCCCGTCTCTGGATAAGTCAAATTGCAGATTTTGATAGTTTTCGCTATCTAATACCAAATCCAGCTTACCAGGGGTTTGCTGAGCCGGAGAACCCTGATCTGGAGAGGGAAACGATAGTCCCGTGGTTACGGTGTACAGTTGTGCCGTGAGTAACCCCTTTGCCTGATTTTGGCGATCATTAGCGGAAAATAAAATGCGATCGCTCCCTGGATAGGGCTGAAAGTCCAGTACCACCAGATCAGCAGGCGTCAGCAGCGTTTTTTGCTGTTGGGTGAGATTATAGAGAATCAACCGCCCCTGTTCCTCTCCTTCGACGCCAATATAAGCAAAAGCGCGATCGCGACTGTGAAAGGTTGCCTGAAACGGTTCCATAATGGTACCTTCTTCTTCAACCCCCGGTATTTTCTCCTTTGCCCCCTGAAGCTGAACCTGATAGTCATTACCATAAGGAATCGGCGAAAGCAACGTATACGCCATTTTCCGCCCCGCCCAGCTAATCTTGCCCTCGATTGGCGGCACATCTGAGGGACTCACCTCACCCTCTGGCAAAACGGGCATGATTTTGAGATTTGCTTTTACGCTGGCGTGGTTCATCGGACGGCTAAAGGTTAGAATAAACGCCGTATCCTCAGCACTGACGTATTTGTCCTGCCAACTGAAATTCCTAACTCTAGGTCGAGTGGTATCGCCTGTCAATAGTACGATGCCAATTAACAGACTCAGCACTACCATGATGATCAAAGCCAGACGGTCAATGGGTTGGAGAAATTTTTTAGCGGGTACGGTTGGAGCTGACATTTCAACGATCAAAGTTGGCATTTAGATTCTAGTCTAGATCCGCCTCGACCCCTGCATATATTACACGTTGCTGACTTACTGCCATGATTTCCTACCTCCATCAGCCCTCAACGGGTCGTCTTTTCGACGCCAATACCTCCGATAAATTGTCTCTAGAGCCACTTTGTTTAGATGAGCGTATCCTTGGTGCGGCAAGCTGTGGTATTGTCCTCAGCGATGCTGGCAAACCGGATATGCCGATTGTCTATTGCAATCCCGCTTTTGAGAGAATTACCGGCTATTCTCGTCAAGAGGTGGTTGGACGCAATTGCCGCTTCCTGCAAGGAGTCGATACTAATCCGCAGGTGGTTGAGCAAATCCGTCAGGCTCTACGAACTGAGCAAGAGGTGAAGGTCGTCCTTAAGAATTATCGCAAAGATGGAACCCCCTTTTGGAATGAGCTAGCGATCTCACCGATTCGAGACGCCAAGGAGCGGGTGATCTATTTTATTGGCGTCCAGACTGATATTACATCTCAAAAGCAAGCACAAGAGGAACTCCGAGCTAGTCATGCTTTATTAAAGGCACAACAAGAGGCTGATCCGGATGGCGTCATTGTAATTGCTCCCAATGGTCAAATCATTAATTACAATTCTCGCTTGTGCCAAATGTGGCAGGTTCCTGATGACATGATGAAATCCTCCGATAAAGAGGAATTTTTAGAATGTGTGTTACCCTTAATTGCTGAACCGCTAAAAGTGTTTAGTAAAGTCGAATATCTGGAACAGCATCCGCCACTAACTCATAAGGATGAAATTCAGCTAACTGATGGACGAATTTTCGAGCTTTATTCCACACCAGCTTTATCGGCTACAGGAACGTGCTACGGCAGAATTTGGTCATTCCGTGACATTACCCAAAACAAACGAACTGAACAGCAATTAAAGCAACAAGCCAAGCAAGAACGGCTTTTGAGCTGTATAAATCAGCGAATTAACCAATCCTTAAATCTGAATGAAGTCCTGAATACAGCCGTAGAAGAAGTGCGGAAATTTATAAAGTGCGATCGCACTCTGATTTATCGGTTTAATCCCGATTGGACGGGAACCGTTGATGTGGAGTCAGTTGGCGAAGGGTGGATGAGGATTGTTGGCACAACCATTGAGGACGATTTTTTCAAGAATCCTGAAGTTATATCGTTTCTCTACCAAGACGGTTATATTCGAGTGATTGACGATATCTACAATGCTAATTTAAGCCCCTGTCACATTGAATTACTCGAAAAGCTTCAGGTTCGGGCTAATCTAGTAGCGCCTATTTTACACGGGAAAAATCTCTGGGGATTGCTTGTGGTTCAGCAATGTTCGGGAGCGCGAAAATGGCAGCAACAGGAAATTGAATGTGTGCGAAAACTTAGTATTCAGTTAAGCATGGCAATTCAGCAAGCGGCATTGTTTGAGCAAGTCTCGGCTGAACTCAAGGAACGCCAAGCCGCTGAAGCCGCCTTGCGAAAGTCGGAAACGAAGTTGAAAGAGAAAGCCACCCAGCTTGAAAAAACCCTACGTGAACTAAAACAGACTCAACTTAAACTGATTCAAAATGAAAAAATGTCGAGTTTGGGGCAGTTAGTGGCAGGGATTGCTCATGAAATTAATAATCCGATTACGTTTATCGCTGGGAATATTGATCATGCCAATCAATATGCTCAAGATTTATTGGAGTTAGTGCAAATCTATGAACAGCACTATCCTCAACCTGCACCGGAAATTGAAACCTTAACTGAAGATATTGATATCGACTTTCTCAGAGAAGATTTGCCCAAACTTCTTAGTTCCATGCAATTCGGGGTCAACCGTCTGGAAACGTTAGTGGCTAGCCTAAAGAATTTCTCGCGCCTGGATGAAGCTGAACGCAAATGCATGGATGTTGAACAAGGAATGGAGAATACGCTGTTAATTTTGCAGCACCGCTTAAAGCCGGAAGCCTCTAATATCCAAGTCGTCAAAGACTATGGCAAGTTGCCACCTGTAGACTGTTATCCAGGACAACTCAATCAAGTCTTTATGAATTTGCTGAATAATGCCATTGATGCTCTTAATTCCGGGGATGAACAAGCGGATAAGAATAAGGGTTCAGCATCGACAGAACTTTCTTTTCCTTATCATGCTCCTACGCCGACGATATGGATTCGGACTGAATTATCGGAGCGCAATTCTGTATTGATTCACATTGCTGATAATGGTTGTGGCATTCCTGAACACATCAAGGAACAAATTTTCGACCCATTTTTTACCACAAAACCTGTAGGAGAAGGAACAGGTTTAGGCTTGTCGATTAGCTATCAAATTGTCGTAGACAAACATGAGGGACATTTACATTGCTTCTCCGCACCCGGATACGGTACAGAGTTTGTGGTGGAAATTCCCTTATTGTAAGTGTTAGTCGCCGGAGTTATAGCGTTTTCATTTGGGTCGTGAACACAGGAACCTGGTAAAAAGGCAATGGGCAATGGGCAATAGGCAATAGGGGAAAGAGATACAGGGTTTTTAAGTAATCTAAGAAAAGACCTCCTAGGTTTACAACTCATTTACAAATGCTATATGAGATTTTACGGTTAAATTGGGCGTAAGCCTTCCTTGGTGTCAACTTACCCGTATCCTATCCAATAATTTGCTCAATCATCCGATTAGCTTGTGATCCATACCCACCACCAAAGAGATTGAAGTGATTGATGATATGGTACAAGTTGTACAAGGTTTTGCGCTGCTTATAGCCCGAATCTAACTGCCACACTTGGTTATACCCCCGATAGAACGCCGCCGGAAAGCCACCAAACAATTCTGTCATGGCAATATCCGCTTCGCGATCGCCGACATAAGTTGCTGGATCTAACAGTACAGGTTCCCCTGATGTGGTAACAGCCGCATTTCCCCCCCACAAATCCCCGTGAATCAAAGAGGGTTTGGGTTGATGATCCAACAATTCAGGAACTTTTGCCAGTAATTGATCTTGTCCCGGAAAATGTCCCCCGCGACGCCGTGCTAGTTTAAATTGATATCCTAATCGATGTTCGGCAAAGAATTCTGCCCAATCGTCCATCCAATCGTTAATCTGTGGCGTTGAACCAATGGTGTTGTTTTGATTCCAACCAAATCGCCCGTCTTTGTCTTGAGGCGGAGTCGCCTGATGCATCGCCGCTAACTGGCGTCCCATTTCTACCCAGGATTCACTATTCCCACCGCCAAATTCCAGCCACTCTAGGACAATATACGCCGAATTTCCAGCGACACCATAGACGATGGGTTGCGGAACTCGAATCGTATGGGTTTCTACCATTTGCTTTAATCCCAACGCCTCTGCTTCAAACATACTGACTTGAGAGGCTTGGTTGGTTTTGACAAAATAGGTAGCATCGTCACCGATTAACGCACAACCCTGATTAATACAGCCGCCACTCACCGAACGGCGGTTCACGACTTCAAAGGGTTTGCCTGTGACTTGGCTAATCTGGGCAGCTATCTCTGTCCACATCGTTGGCATTGGTATGTTGGCGGCAGACTTCCAACGTCAGTTTATCAGAAAGGAGGATCAACGTTGACTTCTTTTTCCGTGGAACCTTCTATCCTCTACTCTGGAGCCTTCTGCCTTTCCCCATGCTCCCTGAGACAATTATTGGCTATCTTTTGAGGAATAGTCAGAACAATTGGCAGCTTCTTCGGTTAATACTGTACATGGATTGACAGCACATTTTAGATAGGGATCGTTTTTAAAATATTTACAATTTAAACAAGGAACTTGATGTAATCCTTTGATGGGCGTTAATCGATTCCGGAATGATTTTAATACATTTGACCGTACTAAAATTAAGACAACCCAAGCCATTACCATAAAGCTTAGGGGCATCAGTAATAAGCCTCCGTTTTCCTCAAAAGATGACGGATTGCCTTTTGGTGAATTTGTCGAAAATGGATAGTTTGATGGTTGTTCTGTATTAATAGTTTGCCGGGAGCTTAAATTTGGGATCAAATAAAAATCATCAGCTTGTTTATGCTGCATGTCATCCACCTCAAAGTATTTTTTCATCTACATGAAAAGTACACTGCTCTTTATTCCACCTTTTTTGGCAACTAACCGGATATAAAATTTTTCATGACAATTTTCAATAGTCAGAATTGATGAAGCAATCTGCTTGTTCAGTCAAATCGGCAAGATCCCTGATTCCGCTTCCAGTTAAGTCTAGTATAGTTATAACTCAAAAATTAATCTTAAAATTCTCTCTCAAGTGGGATTATCTAGTTCTCTCTAAGGTTGTAGGCTCTAGACATTTTTAACGAGAGTTAACTACTAAGTAGTCGGACTGGCATCAGATAAAACGGTACTGTATCCAGTGCAAGTAAATCACCCTCAAACCCTTACTGTTCCCTGTTCCCCGTTCCCTGTTCCCTAATCTCAACCGTTAACTTTAATTGTGTCCACCCACTTAGTATAAGCCCAGTTACCCCTTAAATTGGTATAGACACCGGGCTGTGTCCTGATGCCACCCGTTTACTATCATAGTCTCTATAGCTTTGAACCACCAAATCCCTTGCCACCCGTTTTTTTGGTTAGCGATCGCAGTCTATCCCGAATCACTTTAGGTTCATTTACGTTATTTTTTAACGCGGATTTTTGACTTCTCCCTGGCATAAATGACCAGGGATGCTAAAGGTGATAGACTTCCATTGCTGTTAACTTAAACAACGAATAGCTTCTAATAAGCCTCTGGCTTTATTCAGGGTTTCTTCGTATTCTTTTTCTGGGTTAGAGTCAGCCACTAAACCAGCACCCGCTTGCACTGATACTGTATGTGTACCAGAGGGATGGGGACGAACCACCATAGTGCGAATCGCGATCGCGCTATTGAGTTGCCCTTCAAAATCATACCAGCCATAGACCCCAGAATAAGCACCCCGCCGTTCCGGTTCCAATTCGTGGATGATTTCCATCGCCCGAATTTTCGGCGCACCACTGACAGTTCCGGCGGGAAAGCAGGCTTTGAGTAACTCCCAAGCTGTTTTGTTCTCAGCCAGTTCTCCTACCACATTACTAACAATGTGCATCACATGGGAATAGCGCTCGACAACCATTAACTCATCAACGGTTACCGTTCCACTGGTACAAACTCGCCCCAAGTCATTACGTCCCAGATCCACTAACATAACGTGTTCGGCAACTTCTTTTGGATCGTGCAGTAAATCTTGCGCTAACACTTCATCTTCCTGAAGTGTTTGACCTCGGCGACGAGTTCCGGCGATGGGACGCAGGGTGGCTTGTAATTTTCCCGTGGTTAATCGGCTGGCTTTCACCATCACTTCCGGACTTGACCCAATTAATTGCCAATCACCAAAATTAAAATACGCCATATAAGGCGAGGGATTAATCAGGCGCAGGGAACGGTACAACGCAAAGGGATCACCCTGATAGTCAGCCGCAAGCCGTTGGGAGAGAACCACTTGGAATATATCACCCGCACGGATATAGTCTTTAGCTTTTTGGACATTGGCACAAAACTGTTCCTTTTGGGTATTGCTGGTATAGCGTAACGGCTGCGTGGTGGTTCCTGGCGGCGTCCATTCCAAAACCGTATCCTGACTCGATAACGGGAGTTGTAGCTTCTGTACTAATGTCTTGACGCGATCGCAGGCTTGCTGATAAGCCGATTCCAAGTCCCCCTGCGCCTCCCGTAAATCCGCGTAGGCGATCGCCCATATTTTCCGCTTCACCTGATCAAAAATAATCAGGTTATCCACCTGCATCCACAATCCATCCGGCAAATCTTGTTCCGAGGGGGAATAAACCGGAACTCGCGGTTCAATCCAGCGAATCAACTCATACCCCCAAAACCCAAATAACCCACCAATTCCCGGTGGCAATTGGGGCAATTTGACGGGATGATAGGGGCTAAGGCAATCGGTTAACGATTCAAACGGGTTCCCCTCAAACTCCGTTACCGTACCATTCCGGTGTATCTGCGTCGTGCGATCGCCCCGTGCGACCAACACCCATAACGGATCACACCCCAACAAACTATAGCGTCCCACATTTTCTCCCCCTTCCACCGATTCCAGGAGAAAGCTATAAGGTTGACCCGCACAGACTTTATACCAAGCCGACACCGGAGTTTCTAAATCTGCCACCCACTCTTGGTAAACGGGTACAAAATTACCCTGTTGAGACAGGGCGCAAAATTGAGAAAACTCTGGTAATATCATAGGCTTCAATTGTTGTATCAATGATGGGGGAGATGAGTAGAGACGTAGCATGCTACGTCTCTACATCTTGATCACGGTTCAGCCAAACTAGACTTCGTAAGTCGCCTTACCGCTGAACTTGAGGGTAACAGGTTCGGGATTATTACCGATCTTGCGGTCAATTTTACCGACAAAGGGACGCCCTTCGTTAACTTTCTCTGGGAAGACTCCATCTGCGGGGTGCAGATACTGGATTTCACCACTCGGATAAATCCGGTAGATCTTGTAGTCTTCCATTTTGGGCTTAAATTGCGTCCGCAACTGGGTTCCCAACGCCAGACATTGCTCCTTGCGAGCCAGATACAGCAGGTTTTCCCCTTCATTCATGATTGCTGCACCACCCGTGGGCATTTCAAAGACTTGCTTTTTAGAGCTAGTCCAAGTGATCGCATATTTTTCTTCCACTTGGGCTTTCGTCAGCAAGCCGCCGGTGCTACCGCCAAAGAGGGGCGGTTTGCCAGATAGAGTCGGCTGTCCTGCTTCTGGAGCCTGTTCTTGCATGTTTTCTTCTTCTGCCATAACTGTCTCTCTCAATCGTGTATAAGAAAATAGGGCATGTGAACTACCTACATCCAATCAATTAACGATTACCATGTAGGCTTCGCGTCTCATTCGCCGATACCGCCACACCAAAAAGATGCTTTGGTTTTACTCAGCGTCTCTGGTTAGGAAACTAACCTTTATCTCCTCAATCGGAGAACCCGCGCAGTCGCCCTGGTTCCCAAGGCAAAAAAAAGACTATTCAGCGTGTTTTCAGGTTTTATGTTGCTGAACTAGTTAAGGAATTTTATCATTCCGTTCCGCCTTATTTTGTCACTTTGTCAAGAACTGTTACAGTTAGTTATAAATTCTTTGTCATAAATCTTGAGTAATTGGCGATGAAAACCAGTTCCCACAGGGAATCCAGCGAATTTGAGCAATCTGAGAACACTTCTGGGTTAACCTCAGAACAGTACCGCCAGAAAATGCAGCGACGCAAGCAGGTTCAGGAAAAACGTCTGGCGCAAGCGTCAAGCGAAAAAGGGTTAATTATTGTAAACACGGGGAATGGCAAGGGGAAGACGACAGCCGCCCTAGGGATGGTTTTGCGATCGCTCGGTCATGGGTATCGAGTTGCGATCGTCCAGTTTATCAAGGGCGCCTGGGAACCCGCAGAGAAGGCGGCGTTTGCACCTTGGACAGTCGCTACCAATGGGGAGACACCTCAGTTAGAATTTCATGCGATGGGTGAGGGGTTTACCTGGGAAACCCAAGATCGGGAACGAGATATCAGCAAAGCCCAAGCCGCTTGGGAAAAGGCGCTGGAGTTTATCCGCAACCCAGAGTTTCGCTTGGTGCTATTGGATGAAGTGAATGTGGCATTAAAACTGGGATATTTGAATGTTGAGCAGGTATTAGCCCGGTTAGCAGAAAAGCCCACCCTGTCTCACGTTATTTTAACCGGACGAGGCGCACCGAAAGTATTAATTGAACAGGCAGATTTAGTCACCGAAATGACACTGGTCAAGCATCCGTTGCGGGAGCAAAATATTAAAGCGCAACCGGGAATTGAATTTTAATGGATTGCCTTACGATCGGTTTAATCGTAATAATCTCGCCCCCAATGGCAAATTGTAGGGTGCGTTACGCTTCGCTAACGCACCTTTACTTAGGGCGTGCTGTACTGTTCCCTGTTCCCTCCCCTCACCACAAAACTTATTCAGCAGACCCGACTTAAGCTTATTGGTTGGGTTGTCTAACTTAATAAGGGGCTAAGGTTCCCTTACTACAAACTACGCACCCAATTTAAGCGGTCACTTTTTGCTTAGACCAAACGCCATTTTCATCTTCTTCATACTGCTGATGAATGGTTTCCCACGCAGCTTGTTCTGCTTGGATTGGGTCTTGATTCTCATCGTAAACGCTATTGTAGCGCTCAATAAAGGTTTTCTGAGCCGCTTCAGACAGATGCGATCGCACTTCGGGAGATAAATCGCTGGGATCATTGCATTTACCGGGACAGGGACGAGGTAACGTCATATCGCTGGTATGGATTTCTTCCCCACCTGCATTTTGCATTAAGAGTTGGTATTCGCCAGATTTTCCGGCGGGAACTTCTACCATCACCAGAAATTCACCCGCTTGCAGTCGGGTTTGGTAAATCGCCGCTTTCTCTTCTGACATTCCTAACGCCGCCAGAACCGAGACTAAACCTGCACCAGCACCACCCGCTAGCGCACCACTGGCTGCGCCTAAGAGTACAGCACTCAGGGGACCGGCTGACACCACAGAACCCACAAAGGGAATGAATAAAACACCCACCCCCGTCAACAGACTTAAGAAAGAACCAAATAACGATCCAAAAATTGCCCCGGTTCTGAGTCCGCCTAAAATAACATCTTTTTTACTGATAAATCCAGCAATTCGGCTTTGAGATTGAAAATTCTTACCCATTACCGAGATATGATCTGAGGGAACGCCGCGATCGACCAGGCGTCGGACTACGGTATCGACTTGATCTTGTTCCTTAAATACCGCAGAAATCGTGCGTTCAGCTCTATAATTATCAGCCATGTAAACCCTCCATAAGTATCTTCGTGATTGGTTTTGCTAAACTACAAGGTTAGGTAATCTACTCTGCCTCTTTCATCGCTCTTAGGGTGAATGTCACTGACTTAAGCTGGGTTCGTAGTAGGCACTTTAGTGCCAGAAGCGCTAAAGCGCTTACTACAAACTCTAAAGTCAGTGCCATTCCTCTTAGGGTGGATCATGACAGAAGGAAATCCACGGCGATTAAAATCGCTACTACACAAACCAAGTCCGTCTAGGCGGACTGAATTATAACGGGGGTAGGTAACCCGGATTTAGTATTAAGCTGAGGTGCATTTGAATTAGGTATTACCCGTTCCCTGTTCCCTTTAATAAAATTGCTGAATTCATTTCACCTTAAATTAATCGCCTGTCTGCTGATGCTAATCGATCATGTTGGACGGGTATTTTTCCCAGAAGCAACGATTATGGTTGCGCTCGGACGGTTGAGCTTTCCTCTCTTTGCTTGGTTAGCGGCACAAGGGGAAAACTATACGTCTAATATTTGGAACTATGTCTTTAGGTTAATCCTGCTGGGAGTTATTTCACAACCCATTTATTCTCATGTTTATTCCTTAATTTTCTCAGCAACGCCTCCCCTGAATATCTTGTTTGTGCTGGCGGCTGGTGTGATGGTGATTCGACTCTCGAAACAGGTTAATAATGGTCTGCTGAAGGGAGCGATCGTTTTATTGTTTACCACGATTGCCATAGTCGCTCGTTTCGAGGCAGGATTCTTTACATTGCCACTCGTTTATATAATGTCAAAGTTTCATCCCGGACAGTTTGATTTTAAATGGTGGGTAGTTTATATAGTACCGCATATCCTATATGTCGCCCTTGGGGGGAGTGTTATTGAATTGGCTGGCATTATTGCGCCCGTATTTATTTGCCTACATAATGGGGAAGCAGGAATAAAAACGCGATGGTTTTACTTGTTTTATCCGGTTCATCTGGGCGTGATAGCTGGGGTTAAATGGTTTTTAACGATGTATTGAATCAATTAAGACGAAGGATGGGTTTTGTTGGAAAAAATCAGGTCACATTTGAATCTCGTGTAGGGGCGACCCGCTTGCACAAAGTAACACTTGCATCCACTCAATTGAATCGGGTCGCCCTTTACTCAAAGATAATGAAAACCCAATTAGGGCGGAGGGCGGGTTTTGTTGTTCAGTTATTGGTGACAAGTTGTGTTAGTTCCTAAACCCGCCCCTACAGATCTCCCCATTTTGATCCGGTTGTTGGGATACATAAGTTTAGGGATTAGGAGAAAAATTGCGATCGCGCGGCTTGAGTGTCTTGCAGGTGCTGTTCTAAGCCTTGCCAGTCGCTTTGCTCAACCCGTTCAATCAATTCATCGAGACGGTGACGATAAGATAGGAGCGATCGCAATAAAAAGTCCCGGTTATAACGCGCCATCATCACCCCTAACTCTGGATTTCCGCCGCCTACCCGACTGGTATCGCGAAACCCGGAACTGGCTAATTTCTGCACTAACTCTAGGACAATCGGATCAGTTTCATCGATACAGGCATTAATTAGACTCGCACTCACCATCACAGGTAGGTGAGAAATCAAAGCCACGGCGCGATCATGATCCTGAGGACTACAGAAATAAACCCGATCAGTGAGCGATCGCACCAAATGCTCAACCTGTTTCACCGCGTCGGTTGGCGTCGTATCCAGAGGTGTCAACACATAAGCACAATCAGTAAATAACCCCGATACCGCCGCCTCAATCCCATTCGATTCTCGACCCGCCATCGGATGTCCACCGACAAAATTATGCCACAGAGGTGTCACCGCTTCCACCACCGCCGTTTTCACCGAACCCACATCCGTGATAATCGCGTCAGGGGATAAGTGGGGAATTAACGCCTGAAGCGTTGGCGCGATCGCTGAAATTGGCGTACAAATAAAAATAATATCAGACGCTGCCAAAAGGTTCATTTTGACACTCGCGTCATCCACGACACCGAGTTCAATGGCTCTCTTGCAGGTATAGTCTTGGCGAGACACTCCCAAGACAGAATAACCTAATTTTCTCAAATCTAGTCCTAGGGAACCGCCAATGAGTCCAAGTCCAACAATCCCAATCTTCATGATCCCATGCCATCCACGCTAAGCTGATCAAATCTCATTTAAATGTTTTAGGCAAAGCTGGAGTGAGAGAGTCTTAGCCCCCTTCCCAACTATCATCATTGGATTAGGCTAGGCGCTACCCTTTACCAGTGAGAGAGGACAAGTAAGACAAGGGAGAATGACTTTAACCGATCCCACTCAACTCTACCTTGACACTCTACTGGGCAACTGGCTCCGATAACAACACCACTCGGTAGCGCTTTCCTTGAAAACGTATCCTCTGGCAGTTCAATTAAGGATAGCATTAATGAATGTGACGGCAATTCTCAAAAAATATGCGGCTGGCGTGAAAAACTTTTCCGGTGCAAACCTTGCCGAAGCCAACCTGAGTGGGATTAATCTCAGTGGTGCCGATTTAAGTGAAGCCAATTTAAGTGTAGCCAACCTCAGTGGTGCTTATTTAATTGGAACCAATTTGAGTCGGGCGCGACTCAATGTAGCCAGACTCAGTGGTGCAAATCTTACCAAAGCCAACTTAACCAAAGCCAATCTCAACGTTGCCAATTTGATTCGAGCCGACTTGGGGGGAGCGCAACTGACTCAGGCGGCGATGATTCGGGCGGAACTAATTCGTGCCAAGTTAAGTGGCGCTACCCTGACAGAAGCCAACCTCAGTGGGGCGGATCTGCGAGAAGCCGCCCTCAGAGACGCCAAACTGCAACGGGCTAATCTGAGCGAAGCCAACCTACGTGGAGCGTTTGTCACCGGGGCAAATCTAGAAGGTGCCAATTTAAACGCCGCCGATTTGAGCCGTAGTGATCTGAGTAATAGCAATTTTCGTCACGCTGAATTCAAGCAAGCCAATCTCAGTTGCGCCAATTTAGCGGGTGCGGATCTCAGTGGTGCGAACTTGCGCTGGACTGATTTGAGTGGTGCTAATCTCAGTTGGGCAAATCTGAGTGAGGCTAAATTAAGTGGTGCGAATTTAACCGGGGCGGATTTGACTCATGCCAATTTGCTCAACACCAGTTTAGTCCATGCTGATCTGACCCAAGCGCGATTAATTCATGCCGACTGGATTGGGGCAGATTTAACTGGGGCGACGCTCACGGGGGCAAAATTGCATGGCGTGTCTCGTGTCGGTTTGAAAACCCAAGGGATTGTCTGCGAGTGGGTTGATTTGAGTACAGAGGGCGATCGCAGCCGGGTTATTAACCTTTCAAGCGAAGACGTATCGCACAAGTTTTTTAACGAAACCCTGCCCACCGTCACCATTATCATTGATGCCCCTTTAGATATAGCCGCGAATTTAGCCTTAGTTGGTGTTTATCATCAACTAGCGCAGATTTTTCCCGTTCTCAATACAGCACCCAACGTGAATGTTGGCGTGCGGAAAACCTCTTTGACCTTTAGTGCCAGTAATTCTGAATTATTGATTATTGCTTACTTAGGCATTGTCCCATTCAACGATGCAACGATTACCCAGCAAAATATTATCACATTGCTCAAGAAGCTAGAAGATGGTGTTCGGGAAAAGTGGGGATTTACAACGTCCCAATCCATTCAAGAG
The DNA here is from genome assembly GCF_000155555.1 of Coleofasciculus chthonoplastes PCC 7420. Lineage (GTDB taxonomy): Bacteria > Cyanobacteriota > Cyanobacteriia > Cyanobacteriales > Coleofasciculaceae > Coleofasciculus > Coleofasciculus chthonoplastes_A. The sequence continues at coordinate 421,191 of NZ_DS989842.1, read as the reverse complement.
TTCCAGCAAACTCTGAACCAAGGGATTGACCAGTCAAAAATGGCAGTGGATTTTAGGAAGTCGAGTCCTTTCTTCCAAGCTCCCACTCAAACCATCATCACCAACTCTCACAATCAAACCTGGACAGCTTATAATCATCCAGCCTTTGGCAAGCCGTTGATGAAGGGGGTGTAGGGTGTCGGGTGTCGGGTGTCGGGGAGCTGGGGGAGCAGAGGGAGCAGAGGGAGCTGGGGGAGCAAATGACAAATGACGAATGACGAATGACTTATAACAACCATAGAAGAAAGTGTTATCCTCCACAGTATTGTGTTGTGTGAGGAAATTCAAGTTATGGTTACGTCTCCTGTCCGCCGTCAGGACATCCATCGGTTTACCCCTAGACATCTACGCAAATCTGCAAATCATGGAACCCTAAAGGATTTATCCCTAACCTTGCCCAAGACTCCCTTGTTTGGTACAGATGGCATTCGGGGACGAGTAGGAGAACTGCTCACCGCTGAATTAGCCCGACAAATTGGGTTTTGGGCTGGTCAGGTCTTACATTCTGTCGCCTCAGCATTGGGTCCAGTGATTGTGGGACAGGACTCGCGAAACTCCAGCGATATATTGGCATCAGCACTAAGTCAAGGCTTAAACTTAGCCGGATTGGAGGTTTGGAATATCGGGTTATGTCCGACACCTGGAGTTGCTTATCTTACCCGTTTCTCAGAAGCCATGGGTGGAGTGATGATTTCTGCTAGTCATAATCCCCCAGAAGACAATGGGATTAAGTTTTTTAGCGCTCAAGGAACAAAACTGCCAGGGGAATTGCAGCAACAGATTGAGGCAGGTATCCGAGGTATAGTCGATACGGCTGTGATTGCTCATACTCAAGGTCAGCATTACCACCGACCGGAATTAGTGGGACGTTATTTGGAATCATTACGGCGTCCCCTGCACTCTGTAACCCATTTACAGGGGATGAAAATCGTCCTGGATTTGGCGTGGGGGGCTTCGGTGAGGTTAGCGGAACAAGTCTTTTCTGAGTTGGGAGCAACGGTTATTTGCTTACATAATCAACCTGATGGCGATCGCATTAATGTCAATTGTGGCTCAACTCATTTAGCCTGTCTCCAGAATGCGGTACGAGAACAGTCGGCTGATATGGGGTTTGCCTTTGATGGTGACGCGGATCGAGTGATGGCAGTTGATAGCCAAGGTCGAGTTATTGATGGTGATTATATTCTCTATTTCTGGGGACAAACGTTACGACAAACGGATCAACTCCCCGATGATTTAATTGTTGCCACGGTTATGGCTAACTTGGGCTTTGAACGGGCATGGAAAGCCAGTGGCGGTAAACTGGTACGAACGGCTGTGGGTGATCAATATGTGCAAGCGGCAATGGATCGCAGTGGAGCGATGCTTGGTGGTGAACAATCAGGGCATATTCTTTGCTACCATTACGGCTTGACGGGTGATGGTATGTTAACGGCGCTGCATTTAGCCTCATTAGTCCGTCAGTCGGGGGTTTCCTTGAAAACATTGGTGGATCAAAGCTTTCAGACTTATCCCCAACTATTGCAAAATGTGCGCGTCGAAAACCGCGATCGCCGTTTACATTGGCAAGACTGTCAACCCCTGATGGATGCGATTTCCCAAGCTCAAACCGTGATGGCAGATCAAGGGCGAGTTTTAGTCCGAGCATCAGGAACCGAACCCGTTATCCGGGTGATGGTAGAAGCCATTGAAGCACAAATGGTAACGCACTGGACAGCCAAACTGGTTTCTGTTGTGGAAAAACATTTAACTTGAATGGCACTGAAATAAGCATTTTGGGATCGCCGAAACCATTGATATACAGTAGGGTGGGTTTCGGCTTCGCTCAACCCGCTCGGCTTCGCTCAACCCGCTCGGCTTCGCTCAACCCGCTCGGCTTCGCTCAACCCGCTCGACTTCGCTCAACCCACCAGCATACCAGTCAGTACCATTCCATTTAAGTTCAAAGGCAGGAGGCAGAAGGCAATGATAACGGTTCTGGAAAGGATATGAGAACTTCCCCCATCTTCCCCAGCTCCCCCATCTTCCCCAGCTCCCCCAGCTTCCCCAGCTCCCCCATCTTCCCCAGCTCCCCCAGCTCCCCCAGCTTCCCCAGCTCCCCCAGCTCCCTCTGCTCCCCCATCTTCCCCAGCTCCCTCTGCTTCCCCAGCTCCCTCTGCTTCCCCAGCTCCCTCTGCTTCCCCAGCTCCCTCTGCTTCCCCAGCTTCCCTACCCCTGCACCCTGGCGTGTGGATGTGCCACAATCGAAAGAAACGGGCAGCCTGACAGCTTTGCCATGGTTAAATCGAAATCGAAATCAAAAGTCAAAAAATCGAAAACTTCAAAAAAAGGAAAAAAGCAGTCAAAGCAGTCTGAAGCCCCTCTCCTGAGTTTGAAGGAGCAGTTAGCCCAACAGCGTAAAGCGCAAAAGCAGCGCCAAGAACTGATTCAATGGCTGTTCATGACGCTATTGCCAGGGATATTACTCGGCGCGATCGCGAGTGTGGTTGCTGAACCAAAGATGGGTGTAATCGCCGGAGCAATCATACCTTGTTTTGCCCTTTCCTACAAATATCCCCGCAAGGCACTGTGGCTATTTCTCATTTACATGCCCTTTAGTGGCACGGTTGTATATACCCTCGGTGGTAGCGCCCTACTCCAATTAGCCAAAGATGGATTATATTTTCCTGCCCTAATTGGCTTATATCAACAGTGCCGACGCGAAAAGAAACCCTTTTTTGTGCCCCAAAGCCTGATGTCAACACTGAGTATTTGCTTGGTGTTTTCTCTGTTGACTTTATTTTTTGTCAACGGTTTACATTTGACGGGCAATGCGTCAGGACAACCCTTTCTTCAAGGAGTTTTGGGCTTGAAAATTTTCCTGGGATATGTTCCCCTGATTTTTTGCGCTCAACATTTGCTCAAAAGTAAAAAGGAGTTGCTATTTTGTAGCCGATTACATCTAGGTTTGGCAATTACTTGCTGCCTCCTAGGGCTTTGGCAGTACATGATGCTTAAGAGCGGCAGGTGTGCTGGTACGGATCATCTCTCAGGGGTTGAGTTATTTAAAGCCAGCTTAGAGGCTCGCTGTTATATTGGTGGGGCTTTACTGTACAGTCCATCACAGAATATGATTCGCTTGCCAGGAACCTTTGTGTCTCCTTGGCACTGGGGTTGGTTCCTGATTGCTAATAGTGCGTTAACCTTTGCCGCCGCATTTAGCGATTCGTCTTTTTTGTGGCGGATTGGAGGTTTGGCAGGTATGGCACTGGTTTTTGTTAATGCGGTAATCTGCGGTCAGCGAATTGCCTTGGCTTTAGTTCCAGCTATTACTATACTTTTGTTAATCCTCACAGGTCAGATAACGAATCTCAAACGATTTATTCCAATAGGCGTGGGACTGGGCTTGCTGATTGCGATTGGCTTAGCCATGAATCCAGAACTGGTTCAGGAACGAATTGACAGTTTTAAGAGTCGTGCTGAGGCTTCACCACCGCAAGCATTTATTCAAGAGCAATTTGAATGGGCGACTTATAACACCAAGGGATGGCTCGGTAATGGTTTAGGACGAGCCACGAATTCTACTCGCACCTTTGGGGATGTTTCACTGGTTGAAACCTATTATCCCAAACTTATCTTTGAAGTAGGTACGATCGGTACCCTAGCGTTTTTGGCGTTTGTGACACACTTAACCTTTACTACATTTAAAGCTAAACAATCAGTTCGTGACAAAAATTTACGTAGTTTTGGCTCTAGTTATTGGGTTTTTGTTTTGATTATCAGTTATAACACCTATTGGTATCCTTTGGATACAGACCCCGTAGCAGTCTATTACTGGTTCTTTGCGGGGGTAATCCTAGCCTTACCCAAGATAGACCGACAGGAACTGCGAAAACAGAAACTTGTCGAACAACAGGATGAATCGGACGTACAAAAGAACGGTAAAAAAAAGGTATCTAAACCACGAATTGCCACCCCAGCAACCTCTTAGTGTATGAGGGGAAGCTGGGGGAGCTGGGGGAGCTGGGGGAGCTGGGGGAGCTGGGGGAGCTGGGGGAGCAAGGGGAGCAGGGGAAGAGGATTAACAATGAACAATGAACAATCAACAATCAACAATTATCCTTTAAAAAAAACAGCCGTGAATGAGCCTTTAATTTCAGTCATTATTCCCACTTATGAACGCGAGGAACCCTTGCGAGATACGTTAGAAGATGTACTCAAGCAAGACTATCCTGCTGTTGAAATTTTAGTGGTGGATCAAACGCAAAACCACAAACCTGAAATCGAAGCCTATTTACAACAACTGGCGAATGACCAGAAAATTAAATGGTTTCGGGTGAACTGGGCGAGTCTACCGGGGGCGCGAAATTATGCTGTGCGACGGGCGACGGGGGACATTATTGTATTTATCGATGATGATGTGAAAATGCCTGCTGGGTATTTGCAAGCCCACGCCCGTAACTATGAACGTCAGGAGGTTGGCGCGGTTGCGGGGCGAGTGTTTGACCGAATGAAGCTAGCCGATTCTCAGAAAAAACATCAGGGAGACTACGAAATTGAGGAGTTACCTCTTCAAGCGATGGACCCCGGAATTGCCTGGTATCACATTGACCTAGTGCATACAATTAAACCGCAGTGGGTGATTTCCGCTAGAGGCTGTAATATGTCCTACCGTCGGGAGATTTTTACCAAGCATGGGATATGGTTTGACGAACGATTTCGCGGGAGTGCGGTACGGGAAGAGTCGGATTTTTGTCTGCGATTGCGACAAACGGGGTATCAGATTTGGTATGATCCCGATGCCTCTTTGGTGCATTTAGGCGAAGAGACGGGCGGTTGTCACGATATTAGTACGCGATCGCTAAAATACCAAGTCACGTTTTACCACAATCATTTCCTGATGGCGCTGAAAAACCTCACCCCCAGTCAGCAGGTGCGCTTATTTGCCAAGCTTTTTGATTGTCACGTTCTCGGAAATCCACCCTGTAACAAGAGTGGTTCCCCTATTAAAATTGTTACTCGTGCAGGGTTCTACACTATCGGATTTATCGACGCCCTGAAAACTCAAATCAAGTCGAGTTGGGATCAGGGACAAGTTTATACGGAGTTGGATGAAAAAGTTGATGGTTGATTGGGGAAGTTTTGACCCTTCGCGACATTCAATTGGCATGATTTGTAGGGGCGGGTTTAGGGACTCTCTTGTCGCGATTGATAGTAACCTTGGTACAAAACCCGCTGGTTTGTAGGGGCGGGTTTAGGGACTCTCTTGTAGCAATTGATAGTAACCTTAGTACAAAACCCGCCCTAACTCAGTGTTGAGATAACTCCCTATCTCCCCCATCTCCCTTATCTTTCCCATCTCCCTTATCTCCTCTATTCCCTATTCCCTCTAAAAAAATGAAAATTATAGTTGCCAGTCATACCTATATTGTTGATCTTAACTGCGAAAAGCTACGCGAACTCGCGAAGTTAGAACCTGATATTGAAGTCACCGTAGTTGTACCCCGTCGCTGGCGTCCAGGGGGGGTACAAAATAAAATTATTGAAACCCAACCACGTCAAGAAGGTTCATTTCGAGTCGTCCCTATCTCTAACTTTAGCCAAAATAACCAAGGATTACTCACCTTTGGCACGGATATACTTGCCTTATTGCGAGACTTTAAACCCCAGATTATTCAAGTTGAACAAGGTGCAAAAGCTTTAGGATATGCCCAACTCATTACCTTGAATCAACTTTTAGGAATCAATGCAAAAAATGTCTTCTTTACTTGGTGGAATTTACCCTATCAAGTGAAGTTTCCTTTATCAATATTGCATGATTATAACCTTCAGAATACTCACGGATTAGTTGCAGGAAATCAGGATGCGGTGGAAGTCCTCCAGCAGCATGGTTATCAAGGCGCTTATACCGTTATGCCTCAATTGGGGGTGGATGATAGTCGATTTCGTCCCCAAGCCCAGCCAGAGTTACAAAGTAAGTTAGGAGTTCAAGGGGATGAATTTGTGGTTGGGTTTGTGGGGCGGTTTGTTGAGGAGAAAGGGTTATTAACTCTAGGGGAAGCTTTGGCTGGTATCAAGGAATATCGCTGGAAATGGTTACTCCTAGGGCGGGGTTCTTTGCAAACCGTGTTAATGGAAAAGGCGGTGGAATGGGGAATTAAAGACCGGATGATTTGGGTGGAGAGTGTTCCTCATGATGAAGTGCCAAATTATATTAATTTGATGAATGTTTTGGTGTTACCGTCTGAGACGACGTACAAGTTTAAAACGTTAACGGCGGCGGGTTGGAAGGAACAGTTTGGTCATGTTTTGATTGAAGCGATGGCATCGAAAGTTCCTGTGATTGGGTCGGATTCGGGGGAAATTCCTAATGTGATTGATGACGCGGGTTTGGTGTTTCCGGAGGGGAATGTAGAAGGGTTACGTGGCAAGTTGGTATCGCTGATGGAACAGCCGGAGTTGGCGAAGCAGTTGGCTGAGTTGGGGTATGAACGGGCAATGAGGCAGTATACGAATAAGGCTTTGGCACGGCAGTTGTTGGATTTTTATCAGAGACTTATTGAATGATGAGATTATTTTTCCTGGGTGTCGGAATTATAGTTTTTCAACGCCGAGGGGCGCAGAGGTTTACGCAGAGGGCGCAGAGGGGGTGATAGGATTGGGATTTGATTTTTATAGGATTTGGAAAGAATTGGCGATGATATGATGTGGCTTTCTTTTTAAGGTAGTAAGTATGACAAATGACGAATGACAAAAATGCGAATTTTACAAATTGTCCCTTCAATTTCGCTGGTTTATGGGGGTCCGAGTCAAATGGTGCTGGGGCTTTCTAAAGCGCTAGCGAATCAGGGTGTAGATGTTACGATATTGACGACCGATAGTAATGGGGATTTTGGTCAACCACCACTGGATGTTCCTTTAGATAAACCTGTTTCCCAGGATGGTTATCAGGTACGATATTTCCGGTGTTCTCCGTTCCGTCGTTATAAGTTTTCCCTCGATTTATTACGTTGGTTGTGGCAACATGCAGGGGAGTTTGATCTGGCACATATTCACGCCCTGTTTTCGCCTGTGAGTACGGCTGCTGCAACAGTCGCCCGAAAACGAAATTTACCCTATATTTTGCGTCCCTTGGGTACGCTTGATCCGGCGGATTTACAGAAGAAGCGGCGATTAAAACAAGTTTATGTGGGATTGTGGGAAGGCGCTAATTTAGCGGGGGCGGCGGGGATTCATTTTACCAGTGAACAAGAGGCAAAAATTTCTCAACGGTTTGGTACAAATGCGCCGGATATTGTGATTCCTTTGGGGGTGACGCCTCCGGAGGATGTAGAGACGTTGCATGGCGAGTCTCTACGTCAGGGCGGGTTTTGCACAAACGATATCATCAATGGTGAAACAAAAGTCCCTAAACCCGCCCCTACAGATGTTCTAGAGAATGTCTCTACCCAATCCCCAATCCTATTATTTATGTCTCGAATTGATCCGAAGAAGGGATTGGATTTACTGATTCCGGCTTTAGAAACGCTTTTGGCTGAGGGGTTAGGGTTTCAGTTTATCTTAGCGGGCGCGAATCCCCAAGATCCAGAGTATGAACGTCAAATTCAACAACAGATTCAGGCGTCGCCGCTATCGTCTCAGACGACAATTACAGGATTTGTTGAGGGGGAAGTAAAAGCGGCGTTGCTACAAGGGGCGGATTTATTTGTTTTACCCTCTTATTATGAAAACTTTGGCATTGCTGTCGCCGAAGCGATGGTGGCGGCAACTCCTGTGGTAATTTCAGATCAGGTGCATATTTGCCCAGAGGTGAAGGCGGTGGAGGCGGGCTGGGTTTGTGGGTGTGATGTGGCGTCGTTGACTCAAACCTTACGGGAAGCACTAAGGGATGCTGGTGAACAAAAGCGGCGTGGAGTCAATGCCAGAGACTATGCACTAGAGCATTATAGTTGGGATGCGATCGCGCAGACTATGATTGAGGCATATCAAACTATAACTGACACCTGATAACTAATAACTGACACCTGATAACTGACACCTGATAACTGACACCTGATAACTGATAACTGATAACTGATAACTGATAACTGACAATGGCAGACATTGATAAGCTGCTTAACCAAATCGCCGCCCAAGAAACCCAACTTCAGGATACCGAGTTTCTTGCTCCCTGTGTTCAAGGGGGAAAGGTTCGCACGTCAGTGGCTAATCTAATTTATACGTTTACTCCTCAACCGAGGGACTTTGAAGGGTGGGGTATTTTTCGTCCTGTGGATGAGAAGACGGCTGAGGTAGTAGAAGAGGCGAGTTTACCTCAATTAGCGGAGTATCTGAAATTACTAAAACCTCTGCGTTTGCGCTTGGCTTATCCATTGCGTTCATTAACATGGTTAGCCTATCCCATCAATGAGTCGGATATGCAGCAACGTTTAGGTATCGTTAAACCTGTACCTGTACATCTAGTTAGCGAAGGCGCTGCATTTGAACCGATTATCGCCCGTTCTGATGGTACGGCATTTTGGTTTGATGAAATCGATAGACGCGCTGAACCTCAACCGACTGAACAGTTACGAGAACAGTTAGAACAAGTGACTCTACCGGATCAAGTGCGGTTTGCGGGAATGACACCGGAAATGGTAACGGTTTATGAACTCGTATTGCAACAAACACCTGCGTATCAAGAAAGAGAACACCATCGGCGTCAAGCGAGAGGAGCAGAGGGAGCTGGGGGAGCTGGGGAAGCTGGGGGAGCTGGGGGAGCTGAGCGAACCGATGAACAGCAGTTGCGGGATGCACTACAGATGGGAGGTGGGAGATTGCGGACATTTCGCGATCGCGGCGAGTTTTGGCAAGTGGAATGGACGACTCGTGATGGGGAACGTCATACCTCTGCGATCGCTAAGGGGGATTTAACGGTAATGAGTTCGGGGATCTGTCTTTCGGGTTGCGATCGCGACTTTGATTTACAATCCCTCGTTGGTGTAATCGAAGCCCGCAGCTAGATCATCAATCCAGTAATCAAAATCGATGTGATCATTCCGGAAAAACGGTAACATAATATACCAAATAATCCCTGTCTTGACGTTTTACTTTGAAATGTAAACAAGCGTCAAATTCTGACTGTTCTCTGTTCCCCGTTCCCCATCTCAACCGTCAACTTTAATTTTATCCCCCTACTGACCAACATTTCTTTACGAAGATTTCAAAAAACTCCCCCTGAATCTTGACTACAATCTAGTTATCGTCTACCACAATCTCTATTAAGCCCAGAGACATAAGATGCTGACAAAAAAAGCGCACCAGAGAAAAATCAGTAACTCGTTTGACTTTAGTCAACTCTTTGCTCAAAGCATGAAAAAGGGTCAAATCAGTCACTCTGACTGGTATGAATTGCTGATCACACCGATGGATAATGCCTTTACCTCAGATCATGAGGATGCGGTGACTCGATTAATCTATGGGGTGCGACATGGCTTTGTTAAAGTCATTGATAACGGTTAGTTGTTTTAAACTAGCCATTAGCTATGTCGCGATTGCGGTGATTGCCCAATTGTATTACTAAGTAGGTCGGTGGAAATAAACCGAACTAGGTTAAGTTCTGTGAATGTTCCTCAAACCCTTACATAAACGTAGCTTGCTTCTCGCGAAAGCGAGTTCTCCGCCGTTAACTTTAATTGTCCCCACCTACTTAATGTCTATTTTCTTTCACGAAAACCTCTATCGAACACCCGCCCTGATGACACGGTTGCAGGAGTTTCCGGTAACCGTATGCGGGGCTGGGGCGCTGGGGGCAAATCTGACCGAAAACCTGGCTCGTTCTGGGTTTGGCAGGTTACGGGTAATCGATCGCGATCGCATCGAAGAACGCAATCTTTCCACTCAACCCTATTACAAATCTGATATTGGTGCTTATAAAACTAAGATATTGACAAATACGCTCTATCGTGCATTAGGTGTCACTATCGATGGGCGTGCCAAAGAATTAACGGCGGACAACTGTTCTCAATTACTTCGGGATAGTCAGTTAGTCATTGATACCTTTGACAATAGTGTCGCCCGTCAAGCGGTGAAAGACTATTGTCAACAAGTGCAGATTCCCTGTTTGCATCTGGGATTAGCGAGTGACTATGCGGAAATCATTTGGAACGATAATTATCGCGTTCCCTCACCTGTCAATGATGATATTTGTGATTATCCCTTGGCGCGAAATTTAGTTATGCTGACGGTGGCGGTTGCTGGTGAGGTGATTATTACCTTTGTCGCTACTGAAAAGCAACAAAATTTCACGATTACGTTAGCCGATTTAGCCGTTAAACCTTTGAATCCGTAGGGGTTGCTTAGAAGACTGTACCTCATCAACCACCAAATCTGATGTAAGAGGAAAAAATACGACCAATAGTATTCCGAGAAACCGGGTTTTTCATGAGGATAACAACGAAATATTAAGTTTTCACCCAAAGAAACCCGGTTTCTTGACCGATGTCCTAGGGAAACTTCCGATCAAAATACCCCAGCGTTAAAGCTGGGGCATTCTATTTATTAAATTTTTTCTGTTATAGATTGGGGGAGTAGACTCCCTGGCTGAATGCATGATAGTCTGGAGTAGACCTAAACAAACAAATCATCGTCTTTTGGTCGGAGAAAGAGTAACCAATTCAGCGGCTGTTTTCCGGAAGGGATATAACCGTTCGATCCCCAGAAGCGACAGAACAATCAAAACCTGAATAGCCCATGGTGCCATAGCAAACCCAAAAATTAAGCAAAATATAGCACTACCTATAGCTAAAACCCGGGAAACTTCGTGAGAGGCGCGTAAAGACAGCCAAAGACTTGCGATGGCGCTGAGCAAAAGAATCAGGAAGATAGGAAGCATAGCGATCACCTCTTAAAAGTTCCTAGAGGGCTTCCATCCGATTCAACGACTGCGAAACCCTCAATGTTATCTACGCTAACATTGATTGATTAGAGAAAATTGTAATATTAATAACCAGTTCGGGTTTTTTCAGAAATCTTTGCATAACTTAGTATTCTTCAGGCAGAGGTGGGAGCATTTGCCTGCAAAAATCCGCATAACCAGTCCTTCAAGTGATAAGTAGCACGGCAATCATCTTCATTGTAGCGTTGAATAATCTCCAGTACCGTGCGATCGCCTGTTGTCAGCCACTGTTCATAGAGACAGACGCATTGAGAACCCGTTACCGCCGCATCGCGCCACTCAAAGCCTAACCACCGCGCTAAATGTTTGAGCGAATAGCTTTCCACGGGTAAGGTTACTGTACTCATAACCTGCTGATGAACATCGACAAAGCGCGACAGTAAGGGCTGTAGCTGAGTGAATGGGGTTTTGTAAAGTTTAGCTAAGCGCTTAACGGTTTCGACTTCATAATCAGAAAAATGAAAGATGGGAGCATCGGGGTAGAGCCACACCAACTCTAAAAATTGCTGCCAGATCAGGGCTTCATCGTCGGGATGTTCTGCCAAGAAGGGGTGAAATGTCTCGGTATTGGTGGAGCGATCAATCACCAAGATACCTAGTAAATAGTCCAGGTTTAAGTCGGGTTGAGCCTCGATATCAAAGAAGAGTTCGACAGAGGCTTGGGGTAATCGATCCGTATATCCCATCGAAGGCTGAAACTCTGAGTAAGAATTAATTCCAGCACCATTTGCATTGTTCTCCGATTCCGTCAACCTGTCGAATGGTGGAGTCTCCCTAGCTGGCTCAACTCTCTGACGCAGAATCACCCGATTGTACTGAATCGATTGAGCCTGTTGCACTAAATTGAATCCCACTTCGCTGCCAAACTCATAAGCCAAGGTGCTAATCTCAGCTTGGGCAAGGGATTCTACCGTCGTTATCCCTAACTCCTGTAAACTCTGGTAGCGCTTTGGCGTAACACCGGGTATCAACGAAATATGCTTTTGAGATTGCGCGATCGCATAACAGCTACTATGCCAATGGCAAAGCCCACATTTTTGACGTGAGATAAAGACTTCCGGCGCTTGAGGTTGTTGCAGAGTTTGGATACAGTCTGCCAACTCCGCCTGCATCAGGGGTAGCCATTTATCCAGAGTCACCGAGTAGGCATTTTGACGCCGTAAAATTAACCAAGCCTGACTGGGCAAACTCCCCTGTATTTCAGCCAAAAGATGGGCATGAAACGCCGCGATGATTTGATAATCTGCCTTAGCCCGCCTGCCGAATTTAATCGAGACTGGAACATACATCCAATCCCCGAAAATCGAGTGTCCCGGCTGTTTGAGCAATAAATCAGGAGAACCCAGCAGCGTGACTCCCTCAACCGTTTGCCTGAGCAAAAGTCCCTTAGCGATACAATCGACTCCTTGCTGCATCAACTCCCACGTCGCCTGCGCTCCCGCTTGCCAATCATCTCGCCCATAGTTAGGAGTTTGTATCGGTGTCAGGTTTGCTCCAGTCGGTAATAAGGATAGGAGTGGACTTTCTCCGGCAGAACCATAGCTTCCCTCGTATTCTGTGCTTTTGAGGATAGCTTGCCGATGCGCCGAACTATCTTGGCGCAGTTTCAGTAGAAAATCTTGGGGCGGATCTTTTTGACTCGGATCACCATAATAATCGAGAAACGCTCGACGCCGACAGCGTTTGTAATAGAGGAGCAATTCATCCGTCAGCAGCATAGCTTCATTGGGGATGGGGGATTGGGGATTGCTCATATTCGCGAAGCGCCAAGCACGCTCCGTCATTTTTCGTAGCACAGGGAACAAGGACTTTAAATTCATAATTCAAAACTCATAACTTAAAACTCGGTTAGGGCGGGTTTTGAATAAACGTTATCATTAATAGCTTGTGCGAAAGTTCATAAACCCGCCCCTACACAATTAAAACTCAACATGAATCGCGGGAATCCCCGTCCTCCACGCGCCATCATGGGGAAGGATAGCGGGGCGACGTAGGTACGGAGTCGCTAGTGCAGCGCGGCAGAAATACTTGAGCAGTTCATCTTAGGGTAAAATGGAACAAAGAAAACGGTACTGTATTAAATTTTGTAAACACCCCTCCAACCCTACGAACTTCGCTGACATCGGTGCTATTCGTTCTCAACCTTTTCCGACTGTCCTCAAAACTTAAAACTTTTTTCCACACAGGATGCAACTTTTCGCAGTTATTATTAATGGTCACTGGCAACCCGGAATCGGTGATCCTACGTTTATGGGCTGGTTTACAGTCGTGGCGTATTTTATCACAGCGTTATTGTGCCTGATCAGTGCCTTACCTCATCGGCTCGTCTTCCCTCTACAGCGAGTGAGTCAAATTCGTTGGCTATGGGGATTCTTCGCTATTCTTTTATTATTGCTGGGTATTAATAAGCAATTAGATCTACAGTCTTTGGTGACTGTAGTCGGCAAGGAATTAGCGCTATCTCAGGGTTGGTATCAGCAGCGTCGGATGGTTCAGACGCAATTTATTGCAGGAATTGTGATTGCGGCGTTACTTTTAGTTTCGGTAATCGGACGCGCCGTCTATGCTGAACGGCAAACCTATTGGTTAGCGCTTTTAGGTTTAATGTTCCTTTCTTGTTTTATTGTCATTCGCGCCTCATCCTTTCATCATATTGATGCCTTGATCGGTTGGCAAGTGGTCGGATTGAGGATGAACTGGATATTAGAAATAGGGGGTATCGCTTGTATCGCTATTGCCGCAATCAGGACTATTTTCAAGCGAATGTCACTGACTTAAACCCGCCCCTACATAGGGCTTGCTTCAGGGAGTCTGGTGGTGCTGACAGGTGTAGGTTTTTTACCTTAGGGTGGGGACAAGACTTGGAGGACAAGGAAGGAAAGTAGACAAGGGGGAAAAACCGTACAGAATTCGGTTCGGTCAAACTAACTTCTAAAAGCCGAAACGCCCTATTTTTCGTTCTCACTCTTCCTTGTCTACTGGTCTACCTGTCTTCCTTGTCTTACCTGAACCGCAATCTTAAAAAACCTACCCTTGTGAGGTCTGGTGGTGGGGGTAGGAAGCTGGGGAAGCAGGGGAAGCAGGGGGAGATGGGAGAGATGGGAGAGATGAGGAAGATGCTGCTTTTAGGCTTGCATTGCAAGGTTTTTGACCGTCTAGTCACCAAAACCTTGGACTTGTTGGGTCAAAAAATGGCTGGAAACCCTTGTGTGGTATATCATCTACACTCATGCAGCAAGCCCTACATAATCAAAACTCAGACTAAGGGAAACAGTTGATGAAGGTAAAACGCTAAAGCAGCACTAGCTACAGGTACGGTAAGATTATCCATGCCCCACTTCGAGAACATTTCTAAACCTGTAGCCCCTAACGCCACAGCGATAGGGAGTAACCACGTTTGCCAAACATTACCCTGAACCCCAAGTAGAATTGAACAACTGACCCCATAGCTGATCAGAGTCATTGTCAAAGAACCTTCCCAGCTTTTTGTCATCCCCCAGATTTGGTACTTATGCTGCCCAAATCGCTGACCCATTAATCCCGCTAGTCCATCTCCCCAGGTCATGACTAAAATGCCAATAGCAGCATAGTGGAATTGATGGGGCGACCAAAACCAGGCGATGAGGATGCCCATACTCACTGCATAGAAAAACGTACCAAAACTTCTACGTCCCACACTGTTGATACCGGGCAAAAATGGCACATAATACGACGAAAGTGCGATCGCGCTAGCGATGATCGATGCGGCTATACCAACCCAGGCGGGAATTTGTAACCACCAAGCCACTAAAATCACATTGCCCGTCCCGATGTGAACTACTTTGCGGGCTAATTCTGAATTCGTAGAAGTCCGGCGATGGAGTGTCTCAGCGGATAGCACAATCACACCTAGCCCCAGTGCCACAATACTAATGTGGAGCCATAACGCCGGAATTGATTCTAAGAAAGGTATTGAGTCAAACAAGAGTTAAACACAGAATAACAGAGGAGTGCCTATAACACTCTATTACATGATGAAAATTTTATTAATTTGGCTGATTCGAGCCTACAAAACCTTAATTTCCCCGATCTTTCCGCCAACCTGTCGATTTCATCCAACCTGTTCAACCTATGCCCTACAAGCCATTGAACGCTTTGGTCCCTGGCGTGGAAGTATCCTCGCACTACGGCGCATCTTACGTTGTCATCCATTTCATCCAGGCGGTTATGATCCGATTCCGGACGCAACTCCCAAGGATGAGAGGGGATCTGGGGGAGCCGATCTGTAGGGGCGGGTTTTACAGATAACGTTTTGGCACACACTGATAACTATCCGCTAAATCGCGTATTAAGATTCATTACTATTGCTGAGGAAATTACGTAAGTAGAAATACACAATAGTAGTTAAGCACATACGACTTATCAAGGACTTACGCCATCGAGTTATCTAAGCAGTATCTCCGTGTCTAAACGTAAGTCCTTTTTCTTTATAGGTCTTACCCTGACAGTCTGTTTCCTTTAATTAATTTAACATTTATTTACGAAAGTACATAATTTTCTCCGTGATCCTACGGTGATACAAATGAACTGGCTAGCAAAGTTCCGGAAATATACGGATTATTTCGCTCTTTGAGTTGGATATGTTCTAAGAGGAAACACTGTATTCTTTAGCCCCTGAGCGCTTGTTCTGACGGTCAGGGGATTTCTTGTATAGCGCTACGCGCTAGGCAAGTCCTAACCTTAATGCGTAGTGCTATACCTGTCTTGAGTCATTAGTCTAAAAAACAAAGGACTAATGATCACGGACAAGAACAATGAAACCCTATTACCAGATTCCGATTCGAGACTGTGGAGAACCCCTAGTTCCCATACCCTTGGAACGGTTCGCGGTGGAATCCCTTCATCCTTATGAAAAACTGGGCGCTCCTTACGGGAAGACATCGCCCTACCATTTGCGCCAGACGGTGTTAGAGGCATTAATCACAGCTCAACATTACCTGCAACAGCGATGTCCGGGTTGGCGTATCCTGATTTTTGATGCCTATCGTCCTGTCGCGGTTCAGGAATTTATGGTCAACCATACATTCGCTGAAGTGGTGCGATCGCAAAACATCAACCCAGCGACTCTATCGGAATCAGAACGCCAGAAAATATGGCAGCAAGTGTATAAAATTTGGGCATTACCGAGTCCTGATCCCTTAACCCCACCACCTCATAGTACGGGTGCAGCCGTGGATATTACGCTTGTCAATGAGAAGGATGAGACGATTGACATGGGTTCGGAGATTGACGAACTCTCACCCCGTTCTGATCCAGATTACTACGCCCAAGAATTGCACCTCCCCTATCATGCCCATCGGCAATTGTTACGGGATATCATGCAAAAGGCAGGATTTCAGCGTCATCCAGGGGAATGGTGGCACTTCTGCTGCGGCGATCAGATGTGGGCGTGGTTGTGCCATCAACAGCACCCCAGCCAGAGGTTTATCGCTCGTTATGGTCGAGTAGCTGGTGATTAAGGGAATTAAACCGATATTCTGGGTAAAGACGATTTTTTTGTCTGTCGATCACTCCCATCTGAATAGGTTATGGTTGCACCGAAACAAGTCTATGTTCTCTTATTCAATACTCGTAGCGAAAACGAGGGGATTCACACCCTGCAAATCGGCGATCGCAATGTGGTGTTGATGTTTGAGTCAGAGGATGACGCCATTCGTTTTGGCGGGATGCTGGAAGCCCAGGATTTCCCCAATCCCTCGGTGGAAGCGCTGGAGGTTGAGGAAATTGAAGAATTCTGCCAAAGTGCCGGCTATGAGTGCCAACTCGTTGAAACCGGGATGTTGGCATTACCGCCGGAAACAAATGTGGAAAAAACAGACTGGCAACCTGATGGGACGCCAACTCAAGAACCAGAGATGTCTGATCTGGATCGAATTCGCCGTCAGCTAGAGGGATTGTTGTAAGGTGAGAAAATTTCAAGTTAACGGTGGCGATCGTCTTATGTCATTCGTAAGGGTTTGAGGAATATTTACAGAACTTAATGTAGTTCAGAAATACACTTACAATAAATCAGATGAAAAAGTTGGAGGAACGAGGTTATCTGCTAACGGAACAGGTAAACCCTCAAAGTCAAAATCTCGACCAGCTCACCTCGCTAGAGTTAGTGGATTTGTTTAATCGCGAGGATGAGGAAACGATTCGGGCGATCGCCGCCGTTAGAACTCAACTAGCACAAGCCATTGAGCGCACGGCAAAAGCCCTGAAACAAGGAGGGCGTCTCTTTTATGTCGGTGCAGGGACTAGCGGACGCTTAGGGGTACTGGATGCGGCTGAATGTCCTCCCACCTTTTGTACACATCCCGAACTTGTACAAGGCGTTATCGCTGGCGGTGCCGGGGCGTTAATCCGAAGTTCAGAAAACTTGGAAGATCGGGAAGAAGATGGCATCGAAGCGATCGCGCACCGTCAGGTGACGGAATTGGATGTGGTGGTGGGCATTACCGCAGGTGGGACAACACCCTATGTACGCGGGGCGTTGCAAGCGGCACGACAACGCGGCGCTACGACAATTTTGCTTGCCTGTGTCCCTGCTGAACAAGTCAGTTATGAGGTAGATTTAGATATTCGCTTACTTGTTGGTCCAGAAATTCTCGCGGGTTCAACACGCTTAAAAGCCGGAACTGTGACCAAAATGGCATTAAATATCCTGTCTACGGGTGTGATGGTGCAACTCGGCAAAGTTTACGGTAATCGCATGGTTGATGTCGCCGTCACCAATAAAAAACTCCATGACCGTGCTTTAAGAATTCTACAAGACCTGACTGACCTGAGTCGAGACGAAGCCGGATTTTTACTCGAACGCAGCGGACGCCGGGTGAAACTGGCACTGCTGATGCACTGGACAGGAGAAGATGCCCCAGTCTGCGATCGCCTGTTGAGTCAACAGCAAGGAAATCTCAGACAAGCCTTACTCAGTTACCAGAACAGTGGTGAGTGATTCATCAACAGCGACTTTCCGCAGCTTCCCTACTCAGCTACAGTAGAACTATTGGCTTTTGCTGCTACAAGTTTCATTAAACATGTTCAACGGATCAGAGACGACTGCAACAGTTTTACTTCTCCTTGTCGCCCTTGGTGTCATCGGTTGGGGATATAGGCGTGCCAGAACTTACGGCAGGCTCGGCATCCTCGCCTGGTTGCAGTCCCTCGTGTTGACGGTTCCCTGGCTGATATTTTTTGTCCTATTGGCTGCCGGAATTTATCTGAATATTGTTGGTATCTTGTTTTTATTGGTGGTTTCAACCGGGATCTATATTTTCCTCGGTAAACGGTTGCGGGAAGAAGGTCAAGATGCCGTCTTGCAGAAGCGTGCCAACCAGTTACTCCATGAGAAATCTGATCCCAACGACAGTCAAGATGTGTCACGGCAAGAAGACACCTCAGCAACCGCCCCATCACCAGAGAGTAGTAGTCCCGCCGGGACTGAAGTGATACCCATTTCGCCAGAAGATCTGAAGACTATCCAGGGAATTTTTGGTATTGATACATTCTTTGCCACAGAAACCATTCCCTACCAGGAAGGGGTGATATTTAAGGGGAATCTGCGTGGCGGTGAGCCTGAGGCGGTGCATTCCCGTTTATCTGCCAGTTTAGAACAACGGTTGGATGATCGCTACCGACTCTTTTTAGTTGAAGATCCCGAAGGAAAACCCGTGGTGATTGTTCTACCCAGTAGCAATGATCCCCAACCGCTAACGATTCCTCAGAAAATTTTGGCAGGGGTGTTGCTGGTGGCTACCATTGTTACTAGCTTAGAAGCGGCTGGATTTTTGCTCAATTTTGATTTGTTTACCGCACCTGAACGGGTGAAGGAAACCTTGCCCTTAGGTTTGGGGATTTGCACGGTTTTGGCAGTTCACGAACTCGGTCATTTGTGGGCAGCACGGCGTCATCAGGTTCGCTTGAGTTTCCCATTTTTTATTCCCAGTTTACAAATCGGTTCCTTTGGGGCAATCACCCGTTTTGAATCATTGGTTCCTAACCGTAAAGCTTTATTTGACATTGCCTTAGCTGGACCGGCGGCGGGTGGGATTGCGTCTGTTTTCCTACTGCTGTTGGGCTTGGTTTTGTCTCATCAAGGCAGTACCTTTCAGGTTCCGGCTCAATTTTTCCAAGGTTCGGTTTTGGTTGGTGGGTTAGCCCGGATTATTTTGGGGAATTCTCTGCAAGCACCCCTTGTTGACGTTCACCCCTTAACTATTATGGGTTGGTTGGGGTTAGTGATTAGCGCGTTGAATTTAATGCCAGCGGGACAGTTAGATGGGGGGCGGGTTGTTCAGGCTATCTATGGACGCAAAACAGCTCGCCGCACGACGATTGCGACATTGGTCATCTTGGGAATTGTGGCATTAGCGAATCCCTCTAATCCATTGATTTTGTATTGGGCAATTATCATTTTGTTTTTGCAGCGTTCTTTGGAGCGTCCGAGTCTCAATGAAATTACCGAACCGGATGATACGAGAGCAATTTTAGGCTTAGTGGCGCTATTTTTAATGGTGGCAACATTGATTCCCTTCACGCCAGCGTTAGCGGTGCGTTTGGGTATTGGTAGTTAAGAGGTGCGGGGATTGTAGAGACGCGCTTTTGAAGCGTCTGAGAAGCCAATCTGTAGGGGCGGGTTTTACCCGTAACGTTTCGGCACAAACCCCTAACTTAACTCGCGCCCGCCCCGACCAAGTTTTGAGGTTTCCTGTGACGGAGGGTGTTTTATGAGTTCAGTCATCACTACCCCACTAACTGAGTTTCTGTCTCAACCCAATATCGAGTCTTCTCCGGCTTGGGAGTTTCTAAATGGGTGTGCTATCCAAAAGCCAATGCCGACTCTGTTTCACTCGCGTCTACAACGCAATCTGGTTAATTACATCAACCGTTATACTGACGAGTTTGAAGCGGTTCAAGAGTTACGCTGTTTAGTTCCTCCCTACTCACCCGTGCCGGATATTTCCATTATTGCGATCGCGCGTCTTCCTGATCAGGATGGACCGTTCGATGGCACACCAGACTGGCTGATTGAAATTCGCTCCCCTGACCAAAGTACCCTAGACTTACAGAAGAAGATTCTCCATTGTCTGAGCAACGGCACACAATTAGCTTGGTTAATTGACCCCACCCGTCAACAGATATGGGTTTGGCAGGGGGATGATCTGCCGCTGGTATGCTCAGGATTGGATAGGTTGCCGACTTTGGGTAATTTGCCTGAACTTACTGTCAATTCGGTAATGGCAATGACCCAGCGACAGTCAGGAATTGAAGCCGTTTAACCCGGCGGCGGCTAATTACTGGTTAATTTTAATTGGAGTTCGCCTTCTACTACCGTCATGCCATTTTTCCAAAGCTCATACTCACTCAGATCGATATCTTCATTCCACACAATCCCGTAGCCCCCTTGCTCAACCTTAAAGTTCTTGAAAAATGCAGGTTTACGAAGTGGAGCAAACTGAGGATTTCCGAAAAGATGAATAATATCATATTTCTTAACTTCTTGATTCGTAAATTCAATCACCAAGGTGTGATCGTTAATGGCTTTTGCTTGGCAAATTTTTGGGTATTTCATACTAGCTATTTTTAGTCTACTTTAAAGGAGGTAGTTTACGAAACTCTTGAGTATTCCACATCTGTAAAAGATCTTGCTGGTATAAATTTGCCCACTCTAGAACTAATTTCTGAGCGCGACTTGGTAAATCTCCTTCAATAATTTCCAATGATTCAATGCTCACTAAGGCATTGTACTCACCATAGATTGCATGAAAATGAGGCGGAGGGTGATCCCCAAAAAACACCTTAATCACAATTCCGTAGAACCGGGCAATCTCTGGCATAATTTATTCAATCACGATTATTGACTTACCCTAATTTTATCAAAGCCTGCGAGGTAACATTGCAGCCATGGCAATCGAAATTGAACGAAAATTTTTAGTTAAAGGCGATCAATGGCGCACCCTTGGTCAAGGAATGCTCTATCGTCAAGGTTATATTGCTACTCATAACCTGACGACGGTGCGCGTGCGTTTAGTTGGAGATCAAGGCTATCTGACGATTAAAGGGAAAACCGATAATTTTTCCAGAGTCGAGTACGAGTATCCTATTCCTGGATCAGATGCTCAAGAAATGCTAGAGACATTGTGCGATCGCCCTTTGATTGAAAAAACGCGCTATAGGATAGAGTGTAAGGGTTTAGTCTGGGAAGTGGATGAGTTTATGGGTGAGAATGAAGGATTAATTTTTGCCGAAGTCGAACTAACTGATGAAAATCAAGATGTAGAGTTACCGGATTGGATTGGTCAAGAAGTAACTGGAGATCCTCACTATTACAATGCTAATTTAGTCCGGCATCCATTTAGTCAGTGGTCATAAATGTAGGGGCGGGTTTAGGGACTCAATTCACATATTCACCCATAAATTTACAACAAAACCCGCCCTGCCTCACTTTCGGCACCATTGTAGAGACGCGCCATGGCGCGTCTCTACATAAATGATGTGTCCTAACCGCTATGGCGGTTACTATATTACTCGCCAAACTGCTGTATGTATTCTGCCGTTATTTCCGGCTTTTCTAGGTGCGGGACATGACCACAGTCCTCAATCCATATTAGTTGAGAATTAGGAATAGCCGCTTCAAACTTGTGAGCATATTTTGTTCCCAAAATTCGGTCATCTTTCCCCCATAAAATCAACGTCGGCTGCTGAATTTGGGTAAGTTTTTGACCAAACGGCGGATATCCCCCACTTTTAGTAAATGAAATTAATGCCCGATGCCATCCCGGCATTTCTAGATGAAGCGCAGCACAAAGTAAAGCATCAACCGAAACAAATCTGGGATCACAATAGGCGTTCTTACTAATATTTTCCCGCACCTTGGGACGCCGCAGAAACTCAACCGCCCAATAATCAAAGGGGGGAAACAGGAATTTGCCAATGGGCGGGGGACTGGTGAAACCTGCACTATCCAGCAATACCAGCTTTTTCACGGCTTGGGGATAGGTTAAGGTGAAATCGATCGCCGCCGCCCCTCCCATCGACGCCCCAACCAGAATTACGGGGACTTCTATTTGGGTTTTCCAGAAATAATAAAGATGAGTGGTGATGGCGCTGGCGCTAAACGTGATCTCAGATATCCGATTCGTAAAGCCAAATCCCAATAAATCTACCGCCCATGTTTCCTGGTGTTCAGCTAATTTGGGAAACAGGCGGCGGAATTCAAAGATGGAACTATCAAAGCCATGTAATAACAGGATGGGTGTTCCCCCTTTTCCCTGATGAACATAAGTGGTGGCAATGGGTTGGGGGTTCAGGGGTGTGAGAATATCTTGGCGGGCGATCGCCTGAGCAAGGGCAATTGAGGTAGACTCAGTAAGCTGCTGGATTTGGGCGGGAAGGAAATTGGCAAACATGAAGTGAAAGTGAGTTTCGACCCAACACTAGGCTCAATGGGTGGGCGGGTTTAGGAACAAATATTGGAAATTATATCAAGTCTTGTTTAATTTTGCATTCATCGGTAGAAGTCCAAGTAGAGACGTTACATGCAACGTCTCTACAATGGTGCGGATGTATCCTAACAGCTATGGCGATTGCAATAACTATCATAAAAGTAAAACTTAAAATTTATCGAGCATAAAATTACAGTGGTTTACTAAAATACATTTGATTCAAATAAATAGGTTAGTGGAAATAAACTTAACTAGATTGAATTTTGTCAACACGCCTCAAACCCTTACATAAGACGTAGCTTGCTTCTTTTCGGGAAGCGAGTATTACGAATGATAATCCCCACCGTTAACTTTAATTATCCCTACCTACTTACTCTGTTAGTCTGTCTGGTGCTAATGGCTACAGCAATCCTGAATACGAACTGACACTCTAGGGGATGTTAGTCTGAAGTAGGGTTTTGATTATCTATGCACCTCCTATGTATATCAAAACAATATACCACCTGATTGCCCAGGAGTTGAGGCAAACGTCCCTGGGAAGCATCCTGATTATCCTCCTTGTTGTGCCAATTGCCGCAATGGTAGGGTCAGTGGGATATTTGACGTTCAGCAATGGACAAGCTTTCCATGGGGTAGCTTCTCAATTAGCTTACGAAATTAGCGATCGCGTTCAGCCATCCTTCGCCCCTGAATCAGCGACGTCTCATCTCAGTCCAATCAGTTTACCCAATCGACCAACTATACAACCCGATCCAGTCAACTCGAACATTATAAATTTTATCGGCAATTCCTCTAGTCATGTAATTTTAGCTAAAACCAACAAATTTTTTCAGCATAACGCTATTAACACGCGCACGACGATTAGTTTATGTCTAGGACTATTCATGACCACGACAGGGATGATCATTTTGATCACACGTTGGCTAAGGAAGTCAACCTCCCAGTCGTTTAGCACAGTCCAAGAAAATGCTCGTACTAAGGACTTATTTGAATCGATATTTAATGAATCGGCTGATGCCATTTTTATCGTCAATGCCAAAACTTTGGTGATTTCAGATTGCAATCACCGTGCGGTAGAACTCTTTGAAGCCCAAAGTAAGCAAGAATTACTCAATACCGAGGGGCATCTTCTCCAAAAAAAAAGATTTACAACCGGACAACTGCGTTCTATCGCCAATCAGGTTAAGCGCTACGGATTTTGGCAGCAAGAGTTAGAATATGTCAGTAAAAAAGGTAACGTATTTTGGGGCAACTTAGCCATTCGACAAATTGATGTGGCAGGTCAGCCAATGCATCTGGTACGGGTGACCGATATTACCCCACGCAAACAAGCCGAAGCAGCGCTAAGGATTCGCCAACGCCAAGACGCCGCGATCGCGCAACTGGGTCAAGAGGCATTAATTGAGGCAGATTTATCACTCTTAATGGATTGGACAGTCACTCTAGTTTCCCAAACGTTGAACGTAGACTATTGCCAAATTCTGCAACGTTTACCCAATGGTGAGGAATTGCTTCTTGTAGCCGGATTCGGTTGGCAAGCGGGATTAGTGGGTCAAGCTACAGTGAGTGCTGGAAAAGAATCTCAATTCGGTTATAGTTTGGTCTGTTGGGAACCGATTATTGTCACAGACTTACCCACAGAGACACGGTTTCAGGGTTCACCTTTACTCCAGGATCATGGGATTGTCAGTGGGATGAGTACGAGAATTCCCGGTCAAAATCAACCCTTTGGCGTATTAGCGGTTCATACCACCCAAAAACGCCAATTCACCGATGATGATATTTACTTTTTGCAAGCCATTGCCAATATCATTGCCACAGCCATTGAACGCAAACGCACAGAGGAAGCCTTACGGGAGAGTGCGGTGCGGGAGAGGGCGATCGCGACAGTTTTGCAACGGATGCGTCAAACCCTAGATATTGACAAGATATTCACAGCGACAACAGAAGAATTGCGCCATGTCTTGAGGTGCGATCGCGTCGCCATCTATCGGTTCAATCCGGATTGGAGTGGCGAGTTTGTCGCCGAGTCTGTGGCGGATGGCTGGGTGACGTTAACCCTTGAACAGCAAAATAACCCGGATCTCAAAGCCGATGCTTTAGAAGAAGAACGTTGTACCCTCAAAAGCTTGGATGGCTCAGAAAACCTCTCGATTTCAAGTTTCCATCCCCAACTTTACCCGCCTTATTCTTGTCCAAACCCTAACATTACCAATCTCCAATCCGATAACTCGCTACAGGATACCTATCTAAAAGAAACGCGAGGCGGTGCTTACAGCCAAGGTGCAAGTTATCGAGTCGTCGAAGATATTTATAACGCTGGATTTACGGACTGTTATATCGAACTCCTTGAACAATTCCAAGCCCGATCCTACATTATTGCTCCCATATTTTGTGGTAAAAAACTTTGGGGATTACTCGCCACCTATCAAAACTCCAGTCCTCGCGCTTGGCGAAAATCGGAAATCAGTGTCGTGGTGCAAATAGCCACTCAGTTTGGCGTCGCCGTACAGCAAGCACAATTATTACAGAAAACTCAGGAACAAGCGTTAGATCTAGAACTCACTTTAAATCAACTCAAACGCACCCAAGCCCAATTGGTTCATAGCGAAAAAATGTCCAGTCTTGGGCAAATGGTTGCTGGTGTGGCACACGAAATTAACAATCCGGTTAGTTTTATTTACGGTAATTTGACTCCTGCTAAGGAATATGTTCAAGATTTAGTTCGTTTGATTCAAACTTATCAAAAGACCTACCCCACTCCCACCGCAGAACTTCAACAACTGATTGAAGAAATTGATCTAGACTTTCTGCTCGACGATTGGCAAAATTTGCTCAAATCCATGCAAATTGGCACTGATCGCATCCGTGCCATTGTTCTCTCGTTAAGAAACTTCTCCCGCTTGGATGAAAAAGAAATCAAGAAAGTTGATATTCATGAAGGGATTGATAATACCCTTTTAATTTTACAGCATCGATTCAAGGCAGCGGGTAATGCCCAAGGGATTCAGGTAATTAAACACTATACTCAACTCCCATTAGTCACCTGTTATGCCAGTCAATTAAATCAGGTATTTATGAATATCTTGAATAATGCGATCGATGCTTTGGAGGATCAACCGTCACCACGATTAATTACTATCTCCACTGAAGTCGATACTGGCAGCAAACAACCAACCACGGATGATGGACAACCGACAAGCGACTTTATTATTATCCGAATTGCCGACAATGGCTCTGGTATCAATGAAGATATTAAGCCGAAAATATTTGATCCATTTTTTACTACCAAGCCTGTCGGTAGTGGTACAGGATTAGGATTATCGATTAGTCATCAGATTGTCGTCGAAAAACACCAAGGGCAAATTTATTGCACTTCGACTCTTGGACAAGGTACCGAATTTATTGTAAAAATTCCATTGTGATTTGTCATTGGTCATTGGTCATACTCGCTTTAGCGAGAAGCAAGCTACGTCATTTGTCATTCGTTGGCTCCTCTAGCTTCCCCAGCTCCCCCAGCTCCCCTAGCTTCCAGACGTAGCATGCTACGTCTCTACATTGCTTCCCCTGCTTCCCCTACACCTTTACCGCCAGCGCAGTTGTAAATACCCGCGTTCAGGTTGCTGCAATTCCTCATCAGTTAGCCATTCCACAGACTTATAAGTTCCGAAAACCCGATCCCACCAATCAACAGCTAAACCAAAATTGTGATGCCACATTTGATATTTGTGGTGGACATAGTGAACAGGCATTTTCATCCAGAAACACTTGGTTGGATTTTCGTGCTGTAGCTGATGGGCATAAGCAGAAAAGGCAGCATAAAAAAGTCCACCCAGGAACCAACCGAGTCCAACTTGCCACGAATAGAAAAATAGGAGGCACATAACAATAAAGCTACCCCGCACATAATCCCGGAACTCCCACAGCACCCCCTGTCCTTCATTGCGGCGGTGATGATCCCGGTGACGTTCACCAATGCGGGCATTCGCGTGCATCAAGCGATGCATCCAATACTCCACGAAAGAAGCGAGGACAAATGCCAGAACAAAACAGATGATTGGGCTAATCAACTCTTTTTCCTCACACGTTCGACTAATTCATTGAGCGATAATTTGCTTATCAGTATATTATCGGTCATTTGTCATTCGTCATACTCGCTTTCATCGAGAAGCAAGCTACGTCTTATGTCTTATGTCTTTTGTTATACTCGCTTCCCGAAAAGCACTCTAATCGGGGCGGGTTTAGTTATATCAGGGTGACAAGCAAATGTTACAGCGCTTCGCGCTGTCATGAAGTACAGTAAGTAGATCAAAGTCCCCCTTTTTAAGGGGGATTTAGGGGGATCGACAATGTACCGCATAGCAGAGCAAACTGCTGTAATGGTAAAACCCGCCCCTACACACAGGGCGGGTTTTGCAGCCAAGCTAAGGATAACAACCAATATTAGTCCCTAAACCCGCCCCTACTCTCCCCCATCTGACACACCGAGCGAAGTCGAGGTGTTCCCCATCTGACACACCGAGCGAAGTCGAGGTGTTCCCCATCTGACACACCGAGCGAAGTCGAGGTGTTCCCCATCTCCCCTACCTCCCCTACCTCTCTGACAGATTCCGGGGTGGAATCGTTCGCCCTTCATAGAATCGCCGTTCCAGCCTACCCAATCCAAACCAGCCGAAGCCAGCAATTAACGCGACTCCACTGGAGACAATGGCGGCTACCGTTGCCGTTTTGTCAAAAAATAGTGCCAGTAACGGGATAATCGCCCAAGCCATTGCCCCTACAACCGCAACCCATCTCCGAATCTGGCGAATTCTCACCAAGGCAGTGCTACAACTTTTACACTTAACCGTATGAGAGTGATAGCGGTCTAGTAAAGTCTCCTGTGATAATCGGGGAGGTAAGGGTTGGTCTGTAAATGGGTCTGCATTGTACTGATTCACCCACTGGCGCAACTCAAACACAAACCGATCAGCTTTAGTGGGTAGGTAAAACGCTTTGCTGAAATTGGCACTTCCGCCTTTGGATTCCAGGTAATGTTCCTGATAATGGAGAAAAATTTGATCATCTTCCAAAACCCCATTCTGCCCAATGTGAGAGTACCAGCGAGGCGTGAGTTTAATAAAGAAACCGGGGAGTTTAGACGCAAATTTAAAAGGAAAACGAGCAAATAGGCGACATTCTCCCTTGCGAATCGGCGTTGCGTACACCACCGTCATGGTTCTGCCAAATTGTTTCGAGGTGAGGTCATGCCACATTAATGTGGGGGCAAGAAATGTGGTGTCTTGGCGTCCTAGGGTTCCTTTACGGGGTCCTTGTTCCCAAACCCCTTTAAACCCTTGTTTCCCGGATTCCGTGACCTCTAGCTCAACCGGACTGGCGTAGGCGCGATCGCTCACCGAGCGGTGGTGGGTAAAGGGAACATGGCTCACATCTAGGACGTTTTCCAGTAATGTTAAGGCATCATAGGGTAAGTCCCGAAACGTGTCGATACAAACCCATCCCTCCGGGGAATCATCTAAGGGTTCGACGATGGGAACCTTGACATTGGGCGCGTTTTCTGGGTTGCCGGGATAAACAAATAATAGCCCTTGACATTCAGTCGTGGGTAAGGCTGTAACACAGGCGCGTTGAGAGGTTTGGGCGCTACTGTCTTCGGTTTGTTGCGGAATGCGATCGCACGTTCCTGCTCCGGTGAATGCCCAACCATGATAGGGACATTCCAGCAGTCCATCTTCAGCAATCCTACCTTGTGACAGAGGTGCGAGTCGATGGGGACATTGATCGTCAAAGACACGCCAGCGATCGGCAACCTTGTCCCACCAGATCACTAAATCTCGACCCAGCAGCGTGAATTGCGTGGGTTGAGACTGATCTAAATCCTTAAGGTAATGAACGGGATACCAGGCTTCTGTGTGATCGAAGGAATTGGTCATGAGTTAGGCAATAGGGTATTCTCAAAGGCTCCTTGTTTCATCATAAAAAATATATTCCGCTTCCCTCCCCTTGCAGGGGAGGGCTAGGGAGGGGTCATATCATGTCCGCTTCAAGAGTTATCATTCCCTTGTTCCTTCCCTTGTGCCCTCTGCCTTTTGCGATATTACATTTTGCTGATAATCTTCTGCACAATCTGCATTCCCGTCACCGCTTGCCAGCCAAACAGTCCTAAAAGCCCTGCATTCAGGGCAATATGGCTATAACGTGCCCAATTATGTCCTTTTTGCATGAAGGGTGTCAGAGACGCTGAGGTGGCAATGATGGCAGTCATACTTAAGCCAACCAGCAAGTGGGGACCGAAAAACAACTTGCCGTTGTTGATATAAGTCACCGCCATTGCCCCAACGGTACTAATCACCATAAAGGCTAACAGGGCTGAACCAATTTGATGGTGTTTGATATTGTATTTGCCCTTGACTAGCTCTTTTCGGAGTTCACCTTCTGCCGTTCTCGTCTGTTGAATTTTGATCCCCAGATACAGGGCATAAATGGCAGTTGCCAGCAAGAGCCACATCACTATAGGGTGAAAGAATTGAGAGTAAACTTTAATCGGTTCTGGGATGTCGAAGTTCATAAGCTTCTTGGAGCAATTTTAATATAGTGACAAAAGTTAACATAGCATAGCTGCGGTTTCGTCTAAAGTCTGATAACGAAACTGGCTTCCCTCCCAAGAGGTAGATTTCCCCTGCAATTAGACAACAGCGATGATCCAAAACACTGATGGCTTACTGCTGAAAGCCGCCCAAAGTGGTAACTTGACCCAAATCCAAGCCCTACTGAGTCAGGGGGTGAATATCGATGCGACTGATCGCGATGGCACAACAGCATTGATGATCGCCGCTCAACGGGGTTATACCGAAATCGTGCGATCGCTCATTGCCACAGGTGCTAATGTTAACCTGCCGCGAAAACGGTACAGTTTAACCGCACTCATGCTAGCCGTCGCCGCGAATCAGGTGGATGCAGTGGAAACGCTAATTGCCGCAGGTGCTGATGTTAACGCCAAGAATGAAGATAGTAGCACGGCGCTGATGGTGGCGGCACATAAAGGTCATCTCCAGTTGGTGCAACGCTTACTACAAGCAGGTGCCGATGTCAATATCCAAGATAAAGATAACGATAACGCCCTAAAGCTAGCGGCGGAAAGTGGTCATCTTCAAATTGTCAACATCTTACTCGAAGCCGGGGCAGATGGCACACTCAGTTCAGAGGCATTGCTGCTGGCGGCGAGTGAGGGTCATACTCAGATGGTGAACCGATTGCTGGAGGGTGGGTTTGATGCCAATACTCGCAACATTGATGGCAGAACCGCACTCATCCAGGCGGCGGAGTTAGGTTATTTACCGATTATTCAGTCATTGTTGGCGCATGGTGCTGATGTCAATTTGCAAGATGAGGATGGTGAAACGGCGCTGACGTTAGCGGCGGATCAAGGGCATAGGTTGGTGGTTCAAGCTTTAGTCGCAGGGGGTGCGGATGTCAATCACCCCAATCCCAGGGGGGGAACGGCGCTAATGGCGGCAGCAGCCGGGGGTCATTGTGACATTGTGTGGGTATTACTGGAGGCGGGGGCAGAGATTAATCTCCAGGATGCGGATGGGGAGACAGCCTTACATTTAGCCTCGGTAGAAGGTCATGCTGCGGTTGTGGAGGCGTTACTCCCGCGTAATGCTAACGTAGACCTGAAAAATAAGCTCGGTGACACCCCACTGATGCTAGCCGCTTTACATGGTCACACAGAGATTGCGATCGCGCTAGTGCAACATGGCGCTAACGTAAATGCCAGCAATCAAGGCGAAACTCCACTCACCCTTGCCCTATCTCAGGGGTATCCCGAAATGGTAACGGTATTGCTCAAAGCGGGAGCAAATGCCAATATGACCGATATAAAAGGGAAAACCCTGTTAATGAAGGTGGCTGACCAAGGGGATAGTGAACTGATACGCTCATTATTAGCAGCCGGGGTTGATGTGAATCAGCGAGATAGTGCTGGGGCGACAGCCTTAATGTGGGCAGCCCATCGGGGTTATATTCCCGCCGTGAAATGTTTATTAGATGCAGGTGCAGATGTCACCCTCAAAAATCGGGGGGGCTATACGGCGATGATGATTGCTGAATTTAATGGGTATCCGGAAGTCGTGGGTATTCTGAAAGCAGCAGGGGCGGCTGAGTAGAAAGGGATAGGGGAGATGGGGAACACCTCGACTTCGCTCGGTGTGTCAGATGGGGAAGAGTAGGGGCGGGTTTAGGGACTAATATTGGTTGTTATCCCTAGCTTGGCGGCAAAACCCGCCCTGATAAAGTGCAAGAAATATTCCACAAATGACGAATGACGAATAAATCATGAGTGCGCCATCGCTATACTGGACGCTGATTCGTTTAGATCCCATCGCTGGATGTAAACGAGAGGTTATCCCAGCCGCGAAAACGTTCTGCCAAACTCAATTTCCCCAATTCGTCTATGAGGGAAATGTTCCAGACAAACCAATTCAGCGCCAATTAATCCAATGGAGTCGCGGTGAGGAATCAACAGATTATCCCGAATTTTCCACCCTAGCCCAACTCTGCTTGCGCTGCTTTGTTTCCCGACAAATTGAACTGAAACAGCATCGGGAATTGAATCGTTTTCTCCTGGAACAAGGAGTGTATTTAATTAGTGATTGGGCAATTTTAAACGATACGACACCCAATCAACTCTCGCGCATCTATCGGGATTTTCATCACCTAACCGATCGCGAAATTCAGCAGGCGCGTATTCTGCTCAGAAGTTATCATAGCATCTACCGTCGCGATCGCAACGTCAGTCAATTACCGGATTTTCGTACCAATTTGGTCAAATGTGGTTCCATCCCATCATTGACTTTTCTATTCCACCTGCACAGGTTTATCACGGGATTAGTTTACAGCTTTATATTACCAGTGCTATCTTGTTACCTTGTTTGATTCCTGGGGCGGCTTTGGGGATTTATATCCTACCAATAAGCCGCAAATAGTGTAGCTTAAAGTCCAGCTAGAGTGAGAAAAAGGCGTCGGTATCTGGAGAGATTATTCCTTATGCTTCGCTTCATTCTCCAATGACATCGGGAGCGTGGTGAATGGGACGCGATCGCTTCTTGGGGAGATGATATAATCCTATTAAATTATCAGGCAATGAACGGGAGCGAAGCCTCTCATGTTGTTGAGTGCAAGCTAGAGAGAGGAAAAGGCATCAGCCTTGGGAGAGATTCTTCATTCCGCTTCGCTCCATTCAGAATGACAGAAGTGGAAATGGCTCCATTTAGAATGACAGCAGGGGAAACAACTCTATTCAGAATGACAGAATGGGGAACTGATAAATAACAAAGGACAAATGACGAATGACAAAGGACAAACTAGGTTTATTGTCAATCACATTAACCAGTTGCCTGGTTGGATATCAATTATTCCTACCCAAGATAACGCTGGCTCAAGCTCAATCCTTACCCTGGTCAGAGTTATATCAAACTGACTTATCATCCGACAATACTACTGAACCCCCAGCGCGGGGAAGAACGGGAGGAAGTCGGGGTTCGGTTTGTCCGATTTCTCCAGCCTATAATCCCTTAGCTATTCCCTTAGTTTGGAGTAATCGCCCCTTATTTATGTGGCAAGTCAAAGAGGGAGAACAGATTGGCAAATTTGAACTGTGGCAGCATGTTACTCAGGATGTGGTGTGGAGTAAACCAGTGAGTTCATCTGAGACTACGCTTTTGTATGATGGGGAAGCGCTGCAATCGGGAGAGCGTTACTATTGGGTATTATTTAACGAGAACTCTGTTCCCCTTTACCGACTCGCCTTTCAGATGGTGGATCGACAGACACGCGATCGCATTTCCTCTGAGTTGATGACGATAGAGGCACAATTGCAAGAAGAAGGAGCGTCAGCCGAGGCGATCGCGTATGCTAAAGCTGAGTATTTTGTCACTCGTCAGATGTGGGCGGATGTGTTACAACAGGCGTACAATGTGGAAAATCCGTCAATAGCTTTGACTGACTTTCTTGAGATAACTCGCCAGCAGTTTTGTTCGGGTTAATCTTGTTTTTTCAATATTAAATAAGAGCCGATTAACCTCCTGTAGGGGCGACCCGCTTAGATTAATGAAAAATACCAGTCTACTCAATGGAATTGGGTCGCCCTCTACTATTAGTGCATAGCATCTTCCCGTCAGATGTATAAACAGGTAGAAACCCTTAAGCGGCTATCGATATGACTTATCCACGAACAACCCAGAATGAATGTCGTACCTGGGCAAGAAGTATACAGCACTACATACTATATTGCGGTGGATTGCCAGAATCAGATTTATCAAGTGCGTTTTGAGCGGTTTCTGGATGCCGACGGACAAACGATTGAAGATTATAACTATGGAGAAGATGGCAGAGGAGGTGTACCCAATTCAGGTTCTCCGGAAGAAGCCTCACTCAAGTTTGTTTGCTCAAAGTAATAAAGCTACAATAGTGCCATAGAATTGGCGACATTTCTGAGCGCAAGCCTTTGGGCATAGTTTGTTTGGCGCACGTCAGTAGGGCGCACGTCGGTGCGCCCCTACGTTATGGCATAAAAATAAATGAATTAACACGATTTTTCCTTCCTAAATAGGACTTACGCAAAGGCTCTAGATGTAGGGTGTGTTAGCGTAGCGTAACGCACCTTAACCAATATATATATGGTGTAGCTGCGTAAGTCCTGCTAAATTAACCCAACTCAATGTACTCAGTGATATGATCCAACAATTGCAAACTGACTCAACCACCGATATTATCTACCCCGACAGCGATGGTCAACCGATGGCAGACAACACAAAACAATTTCGCTGGATTGTTACCGTTAAGGAAAATATAGAAATATTATTTGCTGCTAATGCTGATGTATTCGTAGCTGGCGATTTACTTTGGTATCCCATTCAGGGAAAACCGAAAACGTGCCAAGCCCCTGATGTGATGGTTGTCTTCGGTAGACCGAAAGGTGACAGAGGTTCCTATCAGCAATGGCGAGAAGATAATATTACCCCCCAAGTTGTCTTTGAGATTCTATCGCCAGGGAACCGTGCCAAAAAGATGGCAGAAAAACTCTTATTCTATCAACGTTACGGTGTTGAAGAATATTACATTTATGATCCAGATGACATCGAATTAACTGGTTTATTGCGGTCTGGAGAATGGTTAGACCCCATTGAAGATATGAATGGATGGGTCAGTCCACGATTAGGAATCCGGTTTGAACTCACCCCTAATACCCTGGTTATTTATCGCCCCGATGGACAACGATTTCTTACCCCAGTTGAACTCGATCATCTAAGAGAACAGGAACGTCAACGGGCAGAAGCAGAACGTCAACGGGCAGAAGCAGAACGTCAACGGGCAGAAGCAGAACGTCAACGCGCCGAGGAAGCAATGGCTGAACTGGGACAAGAACAACAGCGCTATCAAGCGTTGATGGAGAAACTACGAGCTAGAGGAATTGACCCAGAACAATTGTAAGTGTGATCCGCTAAGACAAATTTACATTGTGTAAGTTTAAGAACGATTGACAAAACTTAGTAGGGTGGGCAATGCCCACCTTACATACTGAGTAGGGTGAGCAATGTCCACCTTACATACCGAAAACTCGCCCACCCGAATCGCGAGGGGCTACCCCTTCAACGAAGTAAGGGGTAGGGGGATAGCGGAAAATGCGAGGGGTCAATCCCCGAAGTATTTTCAATCTCTCTCTTAAAGTTAAAATTGCTGATGGTTCAGTGGTGACGTTACAGCAATTAGGATTAGGGGTTGTGTTGAATCTGCGCGATCGCGCCACACAATCCCCTACATAAAAGACGTAGATCTCACGTTGCGGTTCGAGACTGGCTGTGGCACGATCAGATAACTCCTCCATCGGCATAGGAATTGCACCCCTGATCCGAGCCTGGTTAAAAGCCGCGCGATCGCGAATATCCAGATTGGCTTAAGTTGACACGGATACCCGCTTGCTCTAATCAACAACTGTGTCCACTCAATTGACTCGGGTCGCCCTTTACTTCAGTCGGGGCGGGTTTAGTCGCATCTGGGTGAAACCCGCCCCTACACAAACACCAAATTGTGCCACTGGAGAAATCTTGATTACTATTAAGTCTGGGAAGTTAAACAAGGTAACGCCATGACAATAACCATTTCCCCAGACCAAATTGATCGGATTGTGAGCAATCGACACCATGATCCCTTTGAAATACTTGGGTCTCATCCCATTGAACGGGAGGGTAAAACAAGCTGGGTTGTGCGGGCTTACCTGCCGAAAGCCGACGCCGCTTGGGTGATTCGCCCCACCGAACGGGAAGAATACCCGATGCAGGCTGTCAGTCATCCTCATTTATTTGAATGTGAGATTGATATACCCGAGTTAGCCAACTACCAACTGCGGATTAAAGAAGGCGAGCATGAACGGGTAGTCTATGACCCCTACGCCTTTCGCTCGCCGCGTTTGACGGATTTTGACATTCACCTATTTGCCGAAGGAAATCATCATCGCATTTACGAAAAATTAGGCGCTCACCCCACGGAATTTAACGGCGTCCAAGGGGTTCACTTTGCAGTCTGGGCACCGAACGCCCGTAATGTCTCCGTTATCGGTGATTTCAATAACTGGGATGGACGCGAACATCAGATGCGCCAACTGGGGAACGGGATTTGGCAACTGTTTATCCCGGAAATTGGCGTCGGAGAACACTATAAGTACGAAGTGAAAAACCACGTCGGACATATCTATCACAAGTCCGACCCCTACGGCTTTGAACAGGAAATTAGACCCCAAACCGCGTCAATTGTCAATAGCCTAGACTACACTTGGCACGACGAAGACTGGCTAGAACGCCGTCGCCATACTGACCCCCAAGAACAACCCATTTCTGTGTATGAGGTTCACTTGGGTTCATGGTTGCATGAGAGTGCCGAGACTCCGCCCGAATTCCCGGATGGGGAAACTCGCCCTGTGGTGAAAGTTTCCCAGAAACCGGAGGGACGCTTCCTCACCTATCGGGAATTAGCCGAACGCCTGATTCCTTATGTCAAAGAACTGGGATTCACCCACGTCGAACTTCTCCCCGTGGCCGAACACCCTTATGATGGGTCTTGGGGGTATCAGGTTGCCGGATACTACACCTGCACCTCTCGCTATGGCACGCCTCAAGATTTAATGTACTTCATCGACCAATGTCACCAAAATGATATTGGCGTGATTGTGGATTGGGTTCCCGGTCATTTTCCCAAAGATACTCACGGGTTAGCCTTCTTTGATGGTACGCATCTTTACGAACATGCTGATCCTCGCAAAGGGGAACATAAGGAATGGGGAACCTTAGTCTTCAACTATGCCCGGAATGAAGTTCGCAACTTTCTGATAGCCAACGCCCTATTTTGGTTTGACCGATATCATATTGACGGGATTCGCGTGGATGCGGTGGCGTCCATGTTATACCTGGACTACGATCGCAAAGATGGGGAATGGGTACCGAATCAGTACGGTGGTAACGAAAACCTAGAAGCCGCCGACTTTTTGCGCTATCTGAATTATCAGATATTCGGCTACTATCCCGGCATCCTCTCCATTGCTGAAGAATCCACCGCTTGGCCCCTCGTCTCTCGTCCCACTTACCTGGGCGGCTTAGGCTTCAGCTTCAAGTGGAACATGGGCTGGATGCACGATATGCTGGACTATTTTGCTAAAGATCCCCTATATCGTCCCTACCACCAAAATAGCGTCACCTTCAGCATCATGTACGCCTTCAGCGAAAACTTCATGCTGGCGCTATCCCATGATGAAGTTGTCCACGGGAAAGGCAACCTGCTGAATAAAATGCCAGGAGATGACTGGCAGAAATTTGCCAATCTCCGCTGCTTATACGCCTACATGTACACCCATCCCGGTAAGAAAACCCTATTTATGGGCATGGAATTTGGGCAACGGAATGAGTGGAATGCTTGGGCAGACTTAGATTGGGGCGCGTTGCAACATGCACCCCACCAACAACTGAAGCGGTTTATGGCGGATTTGAATCACCTTTACCAAAGTGAACCCGCCCTCTATAGCCAAGACTTTTCTCATGAAGGGTTTGAGTGGATTGACTGTAACGATGCTGACAATAGTGTCGTCTCGTTTATTCGCAAAGCAAAAGACTCGGATGACTTTATTGTCACTGTCTGTAACTTTACCCCTCAACCTCATCCCGACTATTGGATAGGTGTCCCCGAACCCGGTTTCTATGCGGAAGTATTGAACAGCGATGCTGGAGATTACGGCGGTAGCAATATGGGAAATATGGGGGGTCGCTGGACAGGGGAATGGTCTCATCCTCGCTGGTCTTATTATATTGATTTGTGCTTGCCACCCTTGGGCGTTTTGGTTCTGAAATTAGATCCGAATAAGTAGTTGGAGAGAGTCATTAGTCATTAGTCATTTGTCCTTTGTAAGGGTTTAAGTGGACAGTGGGCGCACAGCTACGCGCCCCTACCCCAAAACCCTCTGCGCCCCTCTGCGCGAACCTCTGCGTCCCTCTGCGTTGAAAAATTCTGCCACCGCTTACGGGACAAAAACGAATCTTTTGTTGATTAATTACCAGAGAAACATGACAAAAACCGCAACCAAAAGAACACCCATCACCTTAATCACCGACGAAACCCAAAAACTCCTCGATTGGGCAGATAGCGTTCAACAATCCGACGACACAATCTTCAACAAAGCCAAAACATTAGCCACCCGCCTCGGTGCCCATCACCGTGCCGATGGACTCACCGAAATAGGCTTCTGGGCACCCGAACTCGCCGCAGATATGTTCCAACCGAAGAACATTTATCTGGAAGTTCTCACCCCCCTGAACGACATTGACCCCACCTTACCCAACCAAAAGATCAAAGTTCATCGGGAACACCTACAACTGGAAAAACAAGGCGAATATTTCTGGGGCGTCGTTTCCGGAATGCGTCCGGGAACCAAAGACCAAATAGGTTCCTTCTATTGGCTAAAATACCTAGATTTTCAGAATGAAATCCAAACCATTGGCGATGTTTTAGCCTATTCCTTACCTTATGGCGTCTACGCCCCCGCCGAACTCTATGACCTAAATCAGTTACAAGAAAAACGCAGCGACTTGGAGTATTTCGGTCAAGGAGACGCCGATGAATCCGGGATTATTCGCGTTCATCCACCGCGTAATATTTTACAGATTCATATCACCACCGCCGCTAAAGAAGGGACACTGGCAGGATTAACCCGCATCTATCAACGGATTGCAGAAAAAATCAACGCCAATGATGCTTTAACCCCAGCCGAACAATGTTACATCGGCTATGACGCGGTGCAACTTCTCCCCATTGAACCCACAGTAGAATATCGGATGGAACATGATTTGGGGCAAGGGTTTTTTATCTTCAATGAAGATGACCTAGACGAAAT
Organism: Coleofasciculus chthonoplastes PCC 7420; assembly: GCF_000155555.1. Taxonomy (GTDB): domain Bacteria; phylum Cyanobacteriota; class Cyanobacteriia; order Cyanobacteriales; family Coleofasciculaceae; genus Coleofasciculus; species Coleofasciculus chthonoplastes_A. The sequence continues at coordinate 383,336 of NZ_DS989842.1, read as the reverse complement.
CGACCCGGAAACCGAACAGGTGGATTACGAAACAGAGGACATTAAAATCACCCTGAAAAAACCGGATATCCAAAACTGGGGTTATGATATCGTTATTTTTGGATCGTCAGCCACCAATCCCTCTGTCCTGGAAACCCTGCGCCCGGATGAATTAGTGGAGTTTATTAGTACCCTGCATACTTTCCCCACGGGTCCAATCCAAGTCATCTTTGATATTGTGTATGGTCATGCAGATAACCAAGCGTTAGACGTTCTGAATGGGCGCTTCCTGAAAGGACCGAATATGTACGGTCAAGATGTGAACCATCAAAGTCCCGTTGTCCGGGCTATCTTATTAGAAATGCAGCGGCGGAAAAATAATTTTGGCGTTGATGGGATTCGCGTGGATGGTGCCCAAGATTTCAAGTTTTTCAACCCACTATCCGGGCGGGTAGAATATGATGACGCCTACCTGAACGATATGGGCGCAGTAGTGCAAGATATTGGGTCACACCAGCGGCGACTCTTTGCTATTTTTGAGGATGGACGCCCGTGGCCCGCCCAAGGGTGGGAAGAGATTTCCACCTATCGAGATATTGTTGAATTTATGCCCGATGCGTTTCAGTGGGGTCCCTTAATCTTTGCTCATAATACCCCCGGTTTGCAGAAGTTTTGGGATAAGAAATGGCGTCGGGTTTGTGAGGTGATGCAGGTTGGCGAAAACTGGATTACTGGGTGTGGAAACCATGATACCTTACGCCGAGGAACCCAAGTCGAACCCGGATTACCAATTAATTGGAATTTGGGGAAAAGTTTACCGGAAGTGTTGAATACGGCGTATAATAATCCTGCCGTAACGCTATGGGTGTATGGGTTTAGTCCGGGTTTACCGATGGACTTTATTAACTGCACAATGGAAGCCGCCTGGGGATTTTTCCGCAATACTGATGATCGCTATGGGGTGAAAGTGGCGGCGGAAGAAGCAGGATTTTTAGATTGGCAGGTGGAAAAGTATGTGTATAATGACCAAGACAATATTTTTCCCCGGCTAAAGCAAATGGGGTTCCGCAAAATTGATGAATTACGTCAGTTTATGCGCGGACTCTATGACGCCATTGAAGAAACGAATTACGATTTAGAAGAAGTGGCAAGTTTATGTCAGCGTTATTTGGGGGCGGAGTCAGAAAAAGAGGAAGTTAAACAGGAAGCAACGCAGCGGAAATCAGCCGCACAATTACAGAAGCTGAATGTACCGGAAAAATCCCAGGTGTTGACGGAGTTGGATGTCGGGAAGCTGAAGGTATTTGCTAGGGCGTTTATGGAAGATATGCACCAAGCTTGTAATGTGTGGAATTATGAGGACTATTTGGTGCCAGAATTAGCGGCGTTTAATTTAACCTTGCGTCGTTTCCGTCATGATCATCCTTGGTTGCACTATAATTTATCGGGATTGGATCGGTTTAATCGAATTAGTGAGGATAACTATACCCTTTTCTATGGCTTGCGGAGTCAACCGACAGAGGAGGGGGCGAGTGAAACGCCGTATCAGATGGCGATGGTGTCTCACATGGGCGGTGATCCAATTACGGTGACGCTGGGAGACTGGCTACAACTGGATTTGGACGAATGGCAGATTGCGATCGCGTCTCCGGGATTGGAGGTGAGTGATCTGCGATCGTTTGAGTTGCGAGATACTCAGGCGCTGCTGTTAGAACGAGTGAGTTAAGGGAAATGTTTGTAGTAGGCACTTTAGTTCCTCAAGCGCTAAAGCGCTTACTACAAACTGATCGCGTCTCCAGGATTGGAGGTGAGTGATCTGCGATCGTTTGAGTTGCGAGATACTCAGGCGCTGCTGTTAGAACGAGTGAGTTAAGGGAAATGTTTGTAGTAGGCACTTTAGTTCCTCAAGCGCTAAAGCGCTTACTACAAACTGATCGCGTCTCCGGGATTGGAGGTGAGTGATCTGCGATCGTTTGAGTTACACGATACTCAGGCGCTGCTGTTAGAACGAGTCAGACATTAGATGAGATTAGGGCACGATAGTATCGTGTCCCTACCGAATCAATATAATCTGCCTATAGTAACCGGATTCAGGGAGATAAGGCAGAGAATCTAGAATCCGCGATCGCATCATGATCGAGTATAAGTTTTCCTGTAGGGGCGACCCGCTTGCCCAAATGAACAACGGCGTCCACTCACTTTGATCGGGTCGCCCTTTACTCAACCCTTTGTGTTAGAAAGTGTTGCTTGAGAGTTAGATGTTTTCCTGATATAGGGTTGATGGAATAATGTATTACTCAGGGTTTTAACTACGCATCGCTCTCTTGGTGGAATGGCAGGCTGATTAAGGCTGGTGGGCAATGCCCACCCTACGGTATATCAGGGGTTTCGGCGATTCCAAAATGTAAATTTTCAGTGCCATCGCTTTTAGGTGCGATCGCGTGCTAAATCGGAAACAATCAACCAATCACCAATCTATGAATTCAGTGTGGCAACAGGTTACTCTATCGAACTTACGTTTCTATCAGTGGCGCGGCGCTAGCTATTTATATCGCGTCGTGGGATTGCTGCAAGCTTGGCGGCGGGGGAGTTGGCTGCTTCAGTGGGCGGAACCCTTGGGCGCGTTGCTTGTGGCGATTGTGTTTGCGGTTGCGCCCTTTGTCTCTACTGCCCTCATCGGGGTGTTGTTAATTGCTTGTGCGGGGTTTTGGCTACTGCTGACTGTATCGGATGAGAGAGAACGCCCTCAGGTGACACCGATTCATCTGTTGGTTTTACTGTATTGGTCAATTGCCACCGTTGCCACAGCCATGTCCCCGGTGAAAGTGGCAGCCCGTCAGGGGTTGGTGAAACTGACGCTATACTTATTACTCTTTGCGTTAATGGCACGGGTACTCAGGTCAACCCGTCTGCGTTCTTGGGTAATCGGCGTTTTCCTGCATATTTCGTTAATTGTTAGCGTTTACGGGATACGACAGTGGTTTTTTGGCGCAGAAGCGTTGGCAACCTGGACGGATACTAATTCGGCGGCGGCGGATTTGACGCGGGTTTATAGCTATTTGGGGAATCCGAATCTATTAGCGGGTTATTTGATTCCGGCTGTGGCGTTGAGTTTAGCGGCGGTGTTTGCTTGGACGAGATGGCTTCCAAAGGCGTTAGCTTTAACCATGTTTGTAGTGAATTCCGCTTGTCTGGTTCTTACGTTTAGTCGCGGCGGCTGGATTGGTTTTGTCGCCTGTCTGTTTGTCTTCTCCGTTCTGGTCGTGTATTGGTATAGTATCCAATTACCGGAAAAATGGCGTCCTTGGGCAATGCCTGCGATGCTGGGGAGTTGTGCGGCGGTAATTATTCTGGCGGTGCTATTTGTTGAACCGGTACGAGTGCGAGTGGCAAGTATTTTTGTCGGGCGGGAAGATAGTAGTAATAACTTCCGGATGAATGTATGGGCGGCGGTGATTGATATGATTCGCGATCGCCCGATTATTGGTATTGGTCCGGGAAACAATGCGTTTAATCAGATCTATCCCTTGTACCAACGTCCTAAATATACCGCATTGAGTGCCTATTCTATTTTTTTGGAAGTGGCGGTAGAAACGGGTTTTATTGGCTTGTTTTGCTTTCTCTGGCTACTCGTGGTTACGGTGAATCGTGGTGTACAACTGATCAACCGACTCCGCACCCTGCGGAATCCTCAAGGCTTTTGGTTAATTGCCGCGATCGCTACCATAGTAGGAATGTTGTCTCATGGTTTAGTAGATACAGTTTGGTATCGTCCTCAGGTGAGTACAGTATGGTGGTTGATGGTGGCAATTATTGCCAGTTATTATCTGCCGCCTCAAGCTGATACCTCAACGGCTGTGCAGGATAGCTAGTACCCACATTCCGCACTTCACAATGTAATACGTGATCAAGTTATCGGTTTTCCCCGATCATGATGTAGAGACGTTGCATGCAACGTCTCTACATCTTCTTCATCCTGGATAAAGAACGTGTAACCATGTTTTATAATGAGGGAATCAAAGTTGCTGAAAAACAGGGATGGAAAAAATTAAATTTATTGATTTATTTGCTGGAATTGGTGGATTTAGAATCGCCTTTGAACAAACGGGATATAAATGCGTGTATTCTTGTGAAATTGACCCCAAATGCCAGGAAGTATATTTTAATAATTTTTTAGATAAACCCGCAGGTGATATTAGGGAAATAGACATTAATAGTATTCCTGACTTTGATGTTTTAACGGCGGGGTTTCCTTGCCAGCCTTTTAGTATATGTGGCAAAAGAAAAGGTTTTCAGGATACACGAGGTACCTTGTTTTTTCGTATTTGTGAAATAATCGCAGCCAAAAAACCTCCAGTTATTCTCCTGGAAAATGTAAAACATTTAATGCATCAGGATAAAGGGAGAACCCTAAAGGTGATTTTGTACTCTTTAGAAGATTTGGGATATAACGTCAATTATAGCCTGCTGAATTCTAAAGATTTTGGAGTCCCCCAAAACCGGGAAAGAATAATTATTGTTGCCACCAAAAATAAACAATTTAATTTCAATAAATTGAAGAAAAATAAGTGTGTAGCAAAATTAAAAAATTTTCTATTCAATTCTGAAAATTTTGAATATTTAGAGCCGGACAGCTATACCTTAATAGATAAACCCAAACAACAGCAATCGGGATTAATTTTTGTAGGATATCGGAATAATAAGAGTATTTGGAAAAAAGGAGTTAGACCCAATACTCATCATTTATCTAGGGTTCACCATCAACCAAATAGAATTTATTCAGTAGAAGGCATACATCCTACAATACCTTCTCAAGAGACATCGGGGCGATTCTTTATTTATCTCAGCCAAGAAAAGGCTGTTCGCAAATTGACGATTAAAGAATGTTATAGAATTATGGGATTTCCTGAAAATTTTAAGCGGCACGAAAATTTAGGAGAATGTTACAAGCAAGTGGGAAACTCGGTCTGCATTCCCATGGTTTCTGAAATTGCTCATCAATTAAAGGAACAAATATTTATTGGGAGTCAGGGGGAAGAGAATGGAAATGATTTTATAGCTGAAAATAAAGAAAAAACTGATATCATGGACACACGAGAAAGGGCGCACGTCGGTGCGCCCCTACTGTCGAACAGAGAAAGATCGAATACACCGACGCAGAAACGCGATCGCACTTCTGTCTTGAGCAATTAGGCGAATATCAAGCGACCTTTGGGTTCAGGAATCGGACGCCCTAACTCGTTGGCGGTTTCAATCCACTCGGAGCATAATAACTTCTACATTTTGCAGTGCTTCTTGGTAAGTTTCGCCATCAGCAGCACAACCTGGTAATTCTGGCACTTCGGCAATAAATGCCTGGTCTTCTGAACTCCAGTAGAGGCTAATTTCATAGCGAAGCATCATTTTTCCAATAGATTTAACCTCCACCTAGCAAGGGTGGTAGTTCCACGCCAGTTAGTTTTAATACTGATCGACCAACTTTTTCAATTAATTGTTTATTGTTCTTTACTAATTCTACAGTTTTTCCTAGCTTGTCTGCCTGCTTTTGAGTAACTAAATTTCCCCAGACTTTACGACGCTCACTCAACTGTTCCGGAGGACTTGATTCAATCTCCTTGATTATCCACCATTGGAAAATAGGAGAAAATATTCCCCAGGCTGGTGGATTCGTCTGAGTTCGATTGAGTAAACCTCGCTCGGTTAGTTCATCGAGTTCTCGTTCTCTTTGGCTAAAAATATTGCTTAAGTCACTTAAACTGTATTGAGCATCGGTAATTTCACCCTCAAAGTCTTGTAAGGCAATGAGCATCAACAGCATTCGCTCAATCTCACTAGCTCCTTCCCATAAGCTTTCAAATACAGAACGCGCTTCGACTTTAAATCGCTCTCCCACTGGAGTTAAGTCTCTTAGCGGAAAACCTGACTCTATTCGCTGGTCGAAAATCTCAGCAGCAGCAATCTGGGCAAGGTGAGGATGATAACCGGATAAGTAAATAACGTAACGAGTTTCTAAAGGGATAAAAGATGTCTGTTCTGTCTGTTCAACTCGCTGTAACAGGCGAAGTATATCATTGTCGCGAAATCTCTGTAAGCGGTAACTGGCAAACCCATTTTCAAATGGAGACATACCCTGAACAGCTAGAGGTTTGCATAATTCTTGAAGGGAGTAGCGCGTCGCAACAACTAGATTGGCTTTATTAGAATCTCTGGTTGTTAAGGAACGTAGTCCCTGTAAGAAGGTGCGAGTGCTGTCAAGGTTTTCGGTGTCAGTCCGAATTAAAGCGTCGAAATCATCCAAAACTAAAACAATACGTTTGCCAGCGCCTGCGGCTACATCAAGAATCTCATGAAAATCATTTGCTCCTAGTTCAGTACCTTCTTCTATCCGTGCTAGCAACGCCTGACATTTTTCTTTGATTGGACTATCTTCAGTTTTTCTCTCTAGAGTTTTGGTGGCTTGAGTCCAAAAGTTGTTTGCTGTGAAGGGGATGACGATGTCCTGACAGTTGAAAAAAGTAAAAATATAGTTTTGGAAGTGTGCTTCTCGCCAGTCATGTGGTGGTTCAGCAATGTATTGAAGCATTAGGCTTTTACCCATGCATCGCTCACCATATACGTTTAATGCACCTCCTTCCGCAACCAGGGGGCTGAATAAACGACTGGCTCGCCTGCGATCTACAATAGCTTGTTCTGGATGAGTTCCACTCCGAATAAAAGGATTGATTAATGGATTCACAACTTATCTATCTCCAAAGTGTAATCTTAGGAAAAATTTGGAAACTTGAAAACTTAAAGGTTCAACTCGTTGTAACATACTTTGCAATATTGTTAAGGCAATTGCCATTAGAATAAGAATAACTGCAAAAATAATGATGGGTGATAGTAAAGGGTCAACAATATAACTAATTAACTTAATTAAATTTATTTTTATCCCAATAAAGACACAGGCTATTGTTATAGAAACTAAAATGAAAACAATATATATATTAAAGTAGCTATGAGCTGCTTGTTTTAATGCATCTTTTTCACTTTGCTTTAATTCAAATCCTACATCCTCTAGATTTTTACAGACTCTATAAACTTCTTTCCATTCTTTTCTAAGTTTAGAAGCAGAGACTATAATTCTGTTTAAAACTATTTCCTCTTCTCCTTTTATTTTATGGCAAATTTCAAAATTCGTAAAAGCATTTAATTTATTTTCTAGGTTTTTATAGGCTTTGATCAATTTCTTCGATATTTCTTGGAGTTGCTGGAACTCGTCTGCTGGTTTATACTGTAGTGTTTTATTGGAGTCTAAATAATCCTGAGCTTCTTGAATACATCTTTGCCACTCTATCATAAGACTTTTTTCAAGTTTTTGCTGCCAAACTTCACGATTTTGCAGCTTGAGCAGTTTCTCATATTGCTCGGCTGCAATAGAAAATTCACCCTCTTTTTCAGATTGTTGAGCATAGTCCACTAGAGCTTCCACGAGTTCTGGCATAACATTGCGCTTATGTAAGTATAACTTCTGTAGGGTGTCTGCTCTGCCAGCTAAGTCACCGCTAAGTCGGTAGGCTTCTGTTAGTCCCCGCAAAGCTTCACAATAGTTAGGAATATATTCAAGTGCCTCTTGATAATCCTTAATGGCTAGGTTATACTTTCCAGCCTGACGCGCTTTCTCCGCAAACTCATAGCGGCTTTGCGCTAGGATGTATTGAATGTCAATTTCTTCTTCTCGGCTCGGTTCTAGAGATACATTTTTAGTAATCCAGATTCGTATTATTTCAATCGCTATGCGAACACCCTGAACATCACCCACTAATAACTCCCATGCTAAAAGGCTATCTAGTGTATCGGTAAGTTCATCCCTTTCCAGTCGGATACGATTTGCCAAAAGTAACTCAATAATTTCCTCTCGACAGGCGGCTTTCTCCTCACTTGTTAACTGAGCTACTGCAGCTAGTACACGCTCCTCTAAAGCAGGTACACGGACTATGCTAGCAATAGCTCCTTCATAAGCTTTGAGAACATGAGGGATAACCGTCTCTACATCTTCCACCGTGGCAATATCGCGTTCTTCTTCAAAAACTACTCGTTCAAAGACTTCTGAACACAAAGCTTGGGTAAGATGAGGATGACCGCTAGTCAGTTGATATATACGTTCTATCGCATTCGGTTCATAAGTTAGTAGTTCTGACGCGGGATTAATGATGAGTTTCTCTGCCTCTTGTTTTGAGAGGAAACTAAGGCGAAATTGTACAGCTGGACTGACGATAGGATCATACTGAATTGGTAATCTACCAATATGTCGCCCAACTGTAAAAATCCACTTCAACCGTTGCTCTCCAGCCACCAATTGACCCAAAAAGGGAACTAATTCCTCATTAGCTCTATTACCTGTCTGCTCTCCTAAGTTATCAAACTCATCGACTATAATTACCAGTCCCTTTTTATCCAGACGTTCAAAAACTTGGGGTAACCAAACATCGCGGAACAGGATAGGATTAGATTCCCATTCACTCAGGCTAGGAACAGGAAGTTGAATCTCCTTGGCAATAGTGTTAGCTAAATGCTGTTGAAATTGGGGCAGTGTGTCCTGAACATAGCGTTGAATATCAAAGATAATCGGTAACAGGGGCGGAACCTGCAAGTATTCTTGTATCTCAAAGGCAACGGGTACCATAGGCAAGATCAGCCGTGCCTGCCCAGCCTGGTTACTCAGAAAATTAGGTAATCGTTGTAAGAACGAAGTCTTGCCAATGCGACGTTGTCCTTGTAGCAGAACAACATTTGAACGAATTAGAGCTTGGCATACTTTAGATAACAGTTCGGTTCGCCCGTAAAAGTCAGTTCCTGTAACTGGAGGACCGACTTTATAGGGGTTAACGGTAAGGAGGGTCATTACTCGATTAGGGATCGGGGCTTATTTAATAATTGTAGAGATGTTTTGGAAAAACGTCCTCTAGTTGGTGCTGGAGGAGACGTGAATGTAAGTTATCCGATTACATCCACAAATTTGCGGGATTGTCTTTGTCATCTTCCCATTTAGCCGGATTATTGATAATATAGTCTCGAATTCGGTCTAATGATTCATCAGCGCGAATGATGTGGTCATAAAATCGCGGTTGCCAAGCAAAAGATTCGTGACCGTTTTGCCTACACCAGCGAGTGACAGATGATTTGTAACCGTTTACGATAGACTGCAATGAATTTGGCTTTAGTGGTCCAAATTTGTTGGCAGAATCTTTTGACTGGCTTGGGGATTGGTGTAGAGACGTGCCATGGCGCGTCTCTGTATTATGTGGGCGGTCGATTACAATAATTCCATGGATATGATTGGGCATGATCACATAGGCATCAATACACACATATTTGAAATGAGTGGGAATTTCTGCCCAGAATTGTTGGGCGATTTGCCCAATCTTGGACAGGTGTATTTCTCCTGATATTACATCACCAAAGAAAAACGTGCGATCGCGTGTACAAATGGTGACGAAATACCAGCCATTTGCGCTATAGTCTCTGTGGGGTAATCGGGTGGATTCAACCCGATATTTTCCTTTGTACAAGGTCATGGGTTTGTACAGGGTTATGGGTTTTCCCCGATCATGATGTAGAGACGTTCCATGGCGCGTCTCTACAATGGTCATGTCACCGACTATAACATCAGCGAATAAAAATGTGCGATCGCGGGTACAGATGGTGAGGAGATATCAACCCTTTGTCGCCTGGTGGGTTAATGGGATTCCACCCGATATTGGTTTTATACAAGATTATGGGTTTTCTCCGATCATGATGTAGAGACGCGCCATGGCGCGTCTCTACAATGGTCATGTCACCGACTATAACATCAGCGAATAAAAATGTGCGATCGCGGGTACAGATGGTGAGGAGATATCAACCCTTTGTCGCCTGGTGGGTTAATGGGATTCCACCCGATATTGGTTTTATACAAGATTATGGGTTTTCTCCGATCATGATGTAGAGACGCGCCATGGCGCGTCTCTACAATGGTCATATCACCGACTATAACATCAGCGAATAAAAATGTGCGATCGCGGGTACAGATGGTGAGGAGATATCAACCCTTTGTCGCCTGGTGGGTTAATGGGATTCCACCCGATATTGGTTTTATATAGCAATCCTAAATTGATTGTGGCAATTTTCAAAACTGAAACCCTTGCTATACCTTGATTTCAAGCCGTCTACTTGTTGCATCCTATTTAGGATTGCTATACAAGATTATGGGTTTTCTCCGATCATGATGTAGAGACGCGCCATGGCGCGTCTCTACACAATCGTCATGTCACCGACTATTCTATCCCTTCAATCCGATCCTCAACCTCCTGATACAACTCGCGCAACATTTGCAGATTACTCTCACTCGTCTCCCAATACCCGCGTCCATTCACTTCCAACAACGTGGACACCACCTTGCGGAAGGAATGAGGATTCAAATTCATCAACCGCTTCCGCATTTCTTCATCCTGGATAAACGTCTCATTGGCTTCCTCGTATACCCAGTTATCTACCGCGCCAGCCGTTGCACTCCAACCCATCGTATTGACTAACCGCTTCGAGAGTTCTCGCACGCCTTCATACCCGTGACTCAGCATTCCCTCATACCATTTCGGGTTGAGTAGCTTCGTCCGCGCATCTAAACGCACCGTCTCCGATAACGTCCTTACCTGGGCGTTTGCTGTCGTCGTATCGGCGATATAGGATGCAGGCGTTTTCCCATCTTGACGCAGGGTTGATACCACCTTCGTCGGATCAGAATCAAAATAGTGAGACACATCCGTCAAACTAATCTCTGAGGAATCCAGATTTTGGAACGTCGCTTCCGCCGTTTTCAATGACGACTCGAAAATCTGGCGATTCTGTTCCATCGTTCCCGGATTATCTGCACTAAAGGCAAAGGATTTCCGCGTCAGGTACATATCCTGTAACTCGGATTCGCTTTCCCACGTACTATTCTCTACCGCCAGGTTCACATTCGCTGCATAAGAACCCGATGCATTGGAGAACACCCGCGTCGCCGCTTGGCGCAGATTAATTCCCATATCTTCTGCTTGTTTTACCGCGTGTTTGCGAACAAAGTTCATCTCCTCAGGTTCATCCGCCTCAGCCGCCATTTTCACAGCTTGATCTAACAGATTCATCTGGTTGATGAACAAATCCCGGAATACGCCAGAACAGTTAATCACCACATCCACCCGGGGACGCCCTAATTCCTCCAGGGAAATCAGTTCTAACTTATTCACTCGCCCCAACGCATCGGGAACAGGTTTCACCCCAACCATCCACATGATTTGTGCCAGAGATTCCCCGTAGGTTTTGATATTATCGGTTCCCCAGAGGACACAGGCAATGGTTTCGGGCCAAATTCCGCCATTTTCCGCCCGATGTCGCGCCAATAAGCGGTCTACGACAATTTTTGCCGATTTTATGGCGGCGGTGGTGGGGATGGATTGGGGGTCAAGGGCGTGGATATTTTTACCGGTGGGTAATACATCCGGGTTGCGGATGGGATCACCGCCGGGTCCGGGTAGCACATATTCCCCCTCCAACGCTTTCAGCATCGCGCCGAGTTCGTTATCCGCCACGACTTGCTGGAGACAGAATTCCAGATATTCAAACAGGGGCTTAATTGCATCAGAGTCAATCTGACAATACCCCGCATCAATTAATGCTTCAATCCAAGGGGTGCGTTTCCGCATATTAAAGAAATTCAGACTCGTTACCTTGGACACCCGCCCCTCGGCATCGGTTTGGGCTTGGACTAACGCCCCTACAGCCGCGCGAGTGGCTTGGGTGATGTCTTGGAGTAACTGTACATCCGCTAAGACACCTCGGTCGTTATTTTGATAGATCTCGTCGATATCCCGGTTAAGGCTGTTGGCGATAATTCGGGGGAGACTCAGGATTTCTTCCTCTGGACGATCCAGACTGGCTATATTAACTAAAGTCGCGATCGCTTCCTCAGCCGTGGGTGGTTTGCCAATGACGTGTAACCCACAGGGTAACAGCCGCGACTCAATCTCCATCAGCTTTTTGTAGACTAACCCCACTAGGGTATCCCGTTCCTCGGAGGTCAGTTCGCTGGCGTCTTTTTCCGGTAAGGCGATGTCTTTATCCAGATTCACCAAGCGGCATTTATCCATAATTGTGTTCACAATTGGAACGCCACGTCCGGTGTCTTTCAGGGTTTGATAGGACCCAATTAATTCATTCAGTTCCTTCAATCCTTTATATAACCCTGCATTCTCCGCCGGGGGGGTGAGGTAGGAAATGGTTTCGGCGTAACTGCGCCGTTTGGCGATCGTGGCTTCACTGGGATTATTCGCCGCGTAATAGTAGAGATTGGGAATTGAACCAATTAAGTTATCTGGGTAACAATCTCCCGACATCCCCATCTGCTTACCGGGCATAAATTCCAATGACCCATGAGTCCCAAAGTGCAGTACGGCATCCGCTTGCCAGAGATGTTCTAAATAGGTGTAGTAGGCGGCAAATCCGTGGTGAGGACTGGCGGAACGGGAGAACAGTAGCCGCATGGGATCACCTTCATAGCCGAAGGTGGGCTGGACGCCAATAAACACATTGCCGAATTGCTTACCATAAATCAGCAGGTTTTGTCCATCACTATTTAAATGTCCTGGTGGTGGACCCCAGTTTTCTTCTAAACGGTTGGAGTAAGGGGTAAACCGTTCATACTCCATCACGGACATCCGGTAGGCAATATTCAGTTCTGGGGTTGCATATTGGGCTTGGGCGTCATGGATGACTTCTTGCATCAAGGCTTCGGCGGATTCGGGTAAGTCTTCCACGTCGTAGCCGTTATGCTTCAGGGCTTCCATGACTTTATAAATTGACCCGAAGACATCCAGATAGGCGGCGGTTCCCACATTCCCTTTATCTGGCGGGAAACTAAATACCGTAATCGCCACCTTCTTATCCAGTTTTGGCTTACGGCGCAGGCTTGCCCATTTCAGCGCCCGGTTTGCCACGGCTTCTATCCGATCCTGAAGCGCGATCGCTTTCCCGGTGGTGCCATCTCGTCCGGATAATATAATCGGTTCGATTGCGCCATCGAGTTCTGGAATAGCAATTTGTAGGGCTACCTGAATCGGGTGCAGTCCCAAGTCACTCCCTTCCCACTCTTCTGTGGTTTGGAATACTAAGGGTAATGCCACCATATAGGGACGGTTGAGGCGTTTTAAGGATTCTATGGCTTTGGGATGATCTTGTCGCGCTGGACCCCCAACTAGGGCAAATCCGGTCAAAGACACTACCGCATCCACTAGAGTAACGTTGGCTTGTCCCTTACTGCTGGGCGTTTCATAGAAAAAGGCATCCACGGGTTTGGAGAAATCCAATCCCCCAGCAAACACAGGCAGAACCCGTGCGCCCATGGCTTCTAATTCCTGTACCATTGCCACATAATGGGCATCATCCCCAGTTACCAGGTGGGTACGTTGCAGAACTAAACCGACACAGGGGGCGAAGGGATCTTTTAAATCCTCGGAGATATCGTCGCGATTGTTATACCAGGTGAGATACTCTTTGACATCCTCAAACATCTTGGTCGACAGGGGATGCCAGATACCCATATCTGGGTAAACCACCGGGTCTTTAAATTCTAGGGTTTTTCCCTTAAGCACATATTTATCTGCCAGCATTAACAGGAAGTTTTCCAGGTTCTGGGAGGAACCCCCTAGCCAATACTGGAATGAAAGCATAAAGTTGCGGGCGTCCTGTGCCTTGTCGATAGGCATATATTTCAGGACTTTGGGCAGCGTCTGCAATAGCTTCAGCATCCCGTCTTGGAAGGATGATCCCGATTTTTCTTTACGCTTCTTCATAAACTGGGCGATCGCACTCTTGGATTGACCCAGTTGTGCCATGGAGAAGCTGCCTAATTTGTTTAGGCGCATCACCTGAGGCATGGAGGGGAATACCACCGCTGCATCTAAGCGATCGCGATGGGGTTGAACGGCGGCGACTACCTTATCCGCTAAGTCTTCGATAAAGATTAGCGAGGCGATAAAGATATTCGCTTGGGCAATATCCTGCTCAAATGCCTGATAGTTTTGTTCGTCGCGGAGTTCTTCGATTAAGTAGCCACTGATTTCAATGGCGATATCCGGCTGATTTTGATTAATTGAACGAACCGCCGCAGATAAGGCACTTTGGTACTGTGGCTCTAGCACGACATAGACCACCTTCAGTACATGACGATTCTTGGGGTCATCGGGGGTGATGTGACGAATGGTGGACTTGACGTGAGTGAACATACTGTTCTCGCTCCTTTTGATGCGTGTTCTCTTCTCATTGATAGGGTTCCAGGGAAGGTTGGCTTGATTTCCCTTGGAATCGGCTTGGCGTTACAGTTAGGGCAACTTTAGTGGTTTTACCAGAAAATGCTGACCGATGCAGCGTTTTCGCCCGCGTTTGACACAATTCGATAGGAAGTTGCTCACTTTACTTTACATTTATTTACATTTACTAAAGTATTCGCTCTAAATATTATTCACAAAAATTTACACTTAACTCAATCTGGGCAAAATTATACTGTTCTAGAGTAACTGGGGTACATGTAGTTACATAATATTGGTAATTCTGGTAAACAGGGACACAAAGACACAGAATCCCCAGCGAGGTTAGTCGTTGCGCTGTCTTCGCTAGATGCGATCGCACATCCATGTAAGCGGGGGTACTGATCCGTACAGCCCCGACTCCCAGACGTTCCACTGGAGGAGTAAATCCCTTTTTGCCATGGCGAGGAGAAAGTCGCAGCTACACAAACAAAGGTCAGCCGGGAAATAAATTTCCGGCTAATAGCTAAAGTCAGCTCAAGCTGACTAGACGTTTTAACCCGTTTAAACGGGTTTTAGCTTTAAGCCGGAACTTGAGTTCACGGCTCTTAAAGCAATAAGTGCGATCGCAAAGGCAGACAGCCATAGATAGGGTATAACTGATGAAGAATGCCGATATTAAGTTTGGACAAGTTAACAAGTGAGTTGTTGAGTGATCTTGGTTATATCTGCCCAGATAAGGAGATAATGCGATGACAACGGCACTGAATTTAGAGCCAATTACCACTCTGACATCAGAACAGTTTGTTCAATTGTGTCAGGCGAATCCCGATTTACAGCTTGAACGTTCAGCGAATGGAGAATTGATTATTGTGACACCTATCGGTGGTGAAAGTGGCAGCCAAGAAGCGAGTTTGATTGCAAAAGTTGTAATCTGGAATGAAGAAACTCAGTTAGGAGTGGTGTTTAGCTCTCAGACTGTATTTAGTTTACCCGGAGGTGGCGATCGAGCTCCCGATGTCGCTTGGGTTGAGTTGCAAAGGTGGGAGGAGTTAACTCAGGAGGAACGAGAGGGGTTTCCACCGATTTGCCCGGATTTTTTGATTGAACTACGTTCTCGCACGGATAGATTAAAGCCGCTACAGAATAAGATGCAGGAGTATTTAGCGAGTGGGTTGCAGTTGGGTTGGTTGATTAATGCCAAAGAGAAACAGGTGGAAATTTATCGCCAGGGGCAAAAGGTGGAGGTGCTGGGGATGCCTGTGGTATTGTCAGGGGAGGATGTTTTGCCAGGGTTTCGTTTAGAGTTGAGTTAAGTTATCGCAACGGCTAAGACGGTTAGAACACTATGGATTTGTAGAGACCCCAGTTTGTCCTGTTTCAATATTCACCACCCAAACCCCACAGATACGCTCCTCTAGCCTTTCAGTTAAAGGAATACCACTAAATACTGCCGTTTCCCGTACTTGAGAAAGACCAATAAACGCCAAGGGTCCCCACACATCAATATTTCCCATTTGAGCATATATTGCGGTTCCCAAGCAGATGAGGTACACCCGAATGTAGGGGCACCATCCTTGCGCCCTTACCGATGTAATGCATAAAACTGCAATACCACCTGCTGGGGCGATCGCGGTTTAATTGGATTGGAGAGACAAAGTGCGATCGCAAAGCAAGACTTAAAGCTGACTAAAATTTGGGTGGTTGATCAACATCCGACGCACACGAACTCAATGGGCATAACTGAATTAAGCGTTTGTAGTTAACGATAACAGCGCTTAGGGCGCTAAAGCGCAACTACGAACGAACCTGTGTTAAGCGCCATGGCGCGTCTCTACAGATTGATCCAAAATAGTCCAAGCGACCCACTACGCCGTAAGATCGAAAGCATGATCTATCAACCACCGCGCCCAACTATCCCTGAGAGTACCTGGCAACGTCCGATTGGACAGGGCTGGGAGCATCCCTACAAAGTACGCTATGCCAGTAATCTGGATGATGGACCCTGGCATGGTATGCCCCTGGGTGGATTTGGCGCAGGTTGTTTAGGGCGATCGCCACGGGGGGATTTTAATCTATGGCATCTGGATGGGGGAGAACATACCTTTAAACGTCTACCCGCCTGTCAGTTTAGCGTCTTTGAACAGCCAGAAAACCAAGACGCCCAAGCTTATGCCCTTTGCACTGAACCCCCAGAGGATGGCAGTTTGGGTAAATGGCAATGGTATCCCACGTCGCCTAATGTAGAGACGCGCCATGGCGCGTCTCTACGAACGGGAACCTATCACGCCCTTTATCCCCGCAGTTGGTTTGTCTATGAGAATGTATTTCAAACGGAATTAACTTGCCAACAGTTCTCGCCAATTTGGGCGGATTGTTATCAGGAAAGCAGTTATCCGGTGGCGGTGTTTGAATGGACTGCCCATAATCCCACCGATCAGCCGATTACCTTAAGTATTATGCTTACCTGGCAGAATATGGTGGGCTGGTTTACTAACGCAATTCAGCATCCTCAAGTTCAAGTACGGGATGATGGGAGTCCAGTTTACGAGTATCAACCCCGTTGGGGCAATAGCACCGGGAATTATAATCAATGGATTGTGGATAATTTCCGCGTGGGTTGTCTGTTAGATCGGGTGAGGTTGCGGGATGAAATTGAAGAAGGCGAAGGACAACTCTGTTTTGCTACGGTGACGAATCCCAGTCAGGAGGTATTCTATCACTGTCGCTGGAATCCCACAGGCGATGGGTCAGAGGTGTGGAATACCTTTGCCAGTGACGGGAGTCTCAGTGATGTGCAAGATGAAACCCCCGCTGAACCCGGAGAACAAATTGCAGGTGCGATCGCGGTACGGGTAAGACTGCGCCCAGGTAGAACCCGCAAAATCCCGTTTATCCTGGCTTGGGATTTTCCGGTAACTGAGTTTGCTTCTGGGGTTAAATATTACCGCCGTTATACGGATTTCTTTGGACGCACCGGGAATAATGCCTGGTCAATGGTTCGCACCGCCCTTAAACATTCTGACCTTTGGCAAGAGAGAATTTTATCCTGGCAAAATCCCATTTTACAGCGTCATGATTTACCGAATTGGTTTAAGATGGCGCTGTTTAATGAATTGTATTTGTTATCGGCTGGGGGGACAATTTGGAGTTCGGCAAATGAACGTGATCCTGTGGGTAAGTTCGGGGTTTTGGAATCTTTTGATTATCGTTGGTACGAAAGTTTAGATGTGCGGCTGTATGGGTCTTTTGCCCTGGCGATGCTGTGGTCAAGATTGGATAAAGCGGTACTGGAAGCCTTTGCCCGGGCAATTCCCACGAGTGATGATACGCCTCGAATTATTGGCTACAACCAAGCCACAGCCATTCGTAAAGCCGCTGATGCGACACCCCATGATTTAGGCGCAGCCAATGAACATCCTTGGGAGAAAACTAATTATACCAGTTATCAAGATTGCAATCAGTGGAAAGATTTACCCTGTGATTTTGTCTTGCAGGTGTATCGGACTTTTGTATTTACGGGGTCAAAAGATATTGAGTTTTTAGCCGAATGTTGGTCAGCCATTGTTAGGGCGTTGGCATATCTGAAATCCTTTGATCACGATGGGGATGGGATTCCGGAAAACTCTGGCGCACCGGATCAGACGTTTGATGATTGGCAGTTGCAGGGCGTTAGTGCTTACTGTGGTGGGTTATGGTTAGCCGCCTTAGAAGCAGCAAGCGCGATCGCACAGATTCTCTTGGATAATTACACCCTGGTTTCTGCTATTAATCTGCCTGATCCGGAGTCGATTCAACACACCCTGAACACTTACCATAAATGGCTGCAACAGGCACAACCCATTTATCAAGAAAAACTCTGGAATGGTCAATATTATCGCCTAGATAGCGACAGTGATTCCGATGTGGTGATGGCAGATCAACTTTGTGGTCAGTTCTATGCCCAATTATTAGGGTTACCGGATATTGTTCCGCCAGAATGCACCCAGTCGGCATTAAAAACGGTGTACGAGTCTTGTTTCTTAAAGTTCCATAATGCCCAATTTGGTGCAGCCAATGGCGTAAAACCCGATGGTTCTCCCGAACATCCCGATGCGACGCATCCCCTAGAAGTGTGGACAGGGATTAATTTTGGACTAGCGGCATTTTTAATTCAATTGGGGATGAAGGATGAAGCGTTAAAACTAACTGAATCAGTGGTGAGACAAGTCTATGAAAATGGGTTACAATTCCGCACCCCAGAAGCGATTACACCTGTTGGCACATTTCGGGCAGGTCATTATCTGCGGGCGATGGCAATTTGGGCAGTTTATTTGACGTTGAGTCAATCCTAGGGGCTTGGTAAGCTGTCATGTATTTAAATTGGGTATAGGTAGTGAGCAAGATGCTCACACTACAAAAATTTCCCCATTCTTGATATTACGGTTTAAATGCCAAACAGCTTAACCAAGGGGCTTGCCACACTCATTGCTTAATTGATGTAATTTTTCTTCTAATTCCGTAATACGTTGTTCAAGTTGCTGCTCATCGCTTAACCTTGGCTGGGCAGTTTGAGCGATACGGATAAGCTGCATTGTAACTGATTCTTGATCTCCCCCGATATAGTTTAAGCCATTCCAGGGATTTTGTTTGAGCCAATTGAACCAATGACGAGTCGCCCTCATGGAGGAACGAATACCCCGTGCGACAGGTGGATAGGCGTGAATCAGAGGGGAAATATACCAGGGGTGATAGTCCACATTCATGGATGCACACCAATCCTGCCATTTGAAGGCAAGAATTCTGGCGCTAGTATGTACTGGAATCCAGGGAACTCGTAGCGCATCCGCCGCGATCGCACCATGCATGGCTTCGGCTAATAGCACCTGGGTTTGGTCAATATCTGACAAAATTTGCGCCACTGAGTCACGGGGATCGATATACTTAAATCCAATATCTGAGCAGATTGATTGCCATATTGTATCTGCATAAGTTGCATGATGGATATGGGGGATAAACCCAAAGCGATGGGTTTTATTTCCCGTACTTTTAAAGAGGCGTTTGATTAAAATAGCACCATCGGCTACCGCTAAATTAGCGGGTAAACCTAGAGATTGAGCGGATAATGGTCCTCGAACAGAGTAAATTTTCCATGATGCTGGAATTACAGAGAGAGGTTTTTCATACCCAACACCTGAACTAAAAATAATCACTCGCTCCGCTTTGGGGAGGCGATGGGGGAGTAGACTATTGAGTAATGTGCCAATTCCCACAAAAATGGTTGTTTCATCCTGATCAAAGAAATCCGGCAGCAATTGATGCCATAACCAGGGATTGAGCGCATCACCAAAGTTGTTTAAGCGATCTCGACGGTGGTAATAAAAGAGTTTGGTCATTGGTTATTAGTCATTTGTCATTTGTCATTTGTCATTTGTACTTTATTCAGTATCTTCTGATTGACTCGTTCTAGGTTAAAAATTAGGGCGTTGCGTTGGAAACTGAGGTGTTGAGAGAACCGAGATTGATTGCACCAGTGATAGTAAGCGGGAATGGCTATATCAGTGAGAAACTTGCGCCACTTTGCTGTAGTTACACCAGGGTGTATCGTGGCAGCGCGATATTTTCCCTGGTTCACCATCGCCTGATACAACCTGCGATCGCCTTTTAATTGTTTCAAAGCCGAAAGGGTTTCTTCTAAAGAGGTCACTTCCAGATAGTCTTGGGGTGAGGTGCGTTCCGCTTGATAGGCAGATTCAACCCCCAAAACTGCTGGAACTCCGGCTAGCCAAGCGTTATAAAGTTTAGTTGCGGGTTTGTGCAGGTAGGGGTGACGTGGGATATTAGGGCGGTGATTAAACCGACGCACGGCGACAATGACATCGACTTGACTGTAATCATGGGATTGGGGATGAATATCATGATAGTCACTCCAGTGATTACGGTTAATTATGGGTTGCCACTGTAAACCCAGGGTATCGAGGTGTTTTTGCCAAGAGGGGTGGAGTAATTCGGGGGCGAGGTTCATCTCATGTCCGAAAAAGGCAACAGTTTCCACGCGATCGCCTCGTGCTGGATCTCGTGGAATTAAGCCCGGTTGAGTCCAATGGGGGATATAATAGCTGTTTGTCGTTATTTGAGTCTCCAGGGGATTTTGGACAAGATGGAGTTGAGCATAAGGGTATTGTCTCAGTTCGGCTTTGAGGCAGATCAGGAGGACATTTCGTCCCGGTTTCAGGGTATCATTATGGGTTCTTAAGGCGTTGCGATGGATGAGAACAATTCCTGCATCGGGGAATTCCTGAACTAATTCACAGGGAAACCCATCCGCTTTGAGACGTAGGTAAGTTTGTAGAGTCCAAGCATAAATACCCAAACCAAATCCCTGCCAATTTTCATCCGCGCGATCGGGGAAATTATCCTGCCAATAGGGTTGGGGGATATAGAAATAAATCGGCGGAAATTGTCCAGCCATAGAAACGTGACTTACTCAAAACTATTACGCTATCCTTATAGTTAACATGATTGTCGGTACAACCCAAGCGGCTAAAATTTTAAATATCTCCACGGCTCGGCTGCGAGTCCTACTGCTTGCTGGTAGAGTGGAAGGCGCTTACAAGACTGGGAGAATGTGGTTAATGCCTCTATTTAATGGCAAACCGCTGATTCAGCGAGGGAAAAGAGGTCCGGCTCCGCGTTGGCGCAATCCCCGAAAGCCCGCGAAAACAATCATTCACGTTAATTCACACAGAATTCGACAAAATCATAAACATAACTCACACCAGCCAGTGATTACGGTGAAGAAGTGGTGCGACGCCGCAGCTGTGATGGGGGCGAATGAGCAGGCGACCCAAAAGGGCAAGAGGAACGTCTATGGTCATGAGGTGGAAATACCGGGAGGATGCCGGGTTGTTTATCGTCCCGATAGTCCCCAATGTGGTGCTAAGGTTTGGATCGAAACGCTTTACAACGTCAGGGTGATTTCTTGGCAGGAGGAGGGTTCTGGCTTTCCTTATACCTAGTCCTGTTAAAGATAGTAGATAGACAGGAAACGTTTTCTGGATTAATTCGCGATCGCGTCTCCTGGGTGATGCCACCAAAACCTTTGTCAGTATTCCCTTGTCGAGGATATCAGCATTAATTCGCGATCGCGTCTCCTGGGTGATGCTAGGTTGCACCCTTGTCAGTATTCCCTTGTCGAGGATATCAGTATTAATTCGCGATCGCGCCTCCTGGGTGTCTTAGATATTAGTAGCGAGCTGCCTGGATCGCACTACCACAAGGGGAACGATTATTGACGTTATGGTTTAAATGCCAAACAGCTTAGATGTGCGGCAGAGCTAATGTCGTATTTTTTCTCATATCATTTAATTGAAATAATACAGCTAATATTTCACTAAATTTTACAAAACACAAAATCTGTTAATATAGCCAGAGAAAAATTCAGCTTTCTGTATGAAGATTCAGTAAAGATTTCCTGTTGACTAATTTTTGGTTGCCGATTACTCCTAATATAAATAACGAACAACGTTTGTGGCTTTCATCGAGAGTACAAGGTTCATGGTGCATCAATCGCCATTATCCTCAACGAATTCCCCGTCCTTAGAAATAACGGGTTCCCGGCAATTCACGGCTTGGTTAGCCGAGCAACATCTCAGTCTGGCTTTTACTACCTATCAAGCTGGCAAGGTATTTTTTATTGGAGTACAGCCAACGGGACAGTTATCAATCTTTGAGCGCACCTTTGAGCGATGTATGGGGTTGTGTGTTCATGGCTCCACCCTTTATTTGAGTTCACTCTATCAGGTATGGCGATTTGAAAATGTTCTAGAAGCCGGACAAATTCACAACGGGTATGACTGTCTTTATGTGCCGCAAGTGGGTTATGTGACGGGGGATTTAGATGTCCATGATGTGGCGGTGGTTGCTCCCCCCTTAAAAAGCAGGGCTGGGGGAGATTACCCCATTTTTGTCAATACCTTATTTAGCTGTTTAGCCACAGTCAGCGAAACCCACAGTTTTATCCCCTTATGGCAACCACCGTTTATTTCTAAGCTGGCGGCGGAAGATCGGTGTCATTTGAATGGTTTGGCGATGCGAGAGGGAGAACCGAAGTATGTGACAGCCGTGAGTCAGTCGGATGTTGCTGATGGCTGGCGGGATAAACGGCATGATGGGGGTTGTGTGGTGGATGTGGGGAGGAATCAGGTGATTGTCACGGGGTTATCGATGCCTCATTCCCCGCGACTGTATCGGGATAAACTCTGGTTGCTCAATTCTGGCACAGGGGAGTTTGGGTATGTTGATTTGAGTCGGGGAGAGTTTGAGTCAGTGGCGTTTTGTCCGGGTTATTTGCGCGGGTTGGCGTTTAGTGGGGATTTTGCTGTTGTCGGGTTGTCGAAACCCAGGGAAAATCGCACGTTTTCGGGTTTGGCGTTGGATGAGCGGTTAGAGAGTAAGCAAGCTGAACCTCGCTGTGGGTTATTCGTGATTGATTTGCGGAGTGGGGATATTGTCCATTGGCTGCGAATTGAAGGGATAGTCACGGAATTGTATGACGTGGCGGTGTTGCCAGGAATGCGGCGTCCGATGGCAGTTGGGTTTAAAACGGATGAAATTCGGCGTGTGGTGAGGATTGGTTCTGTTGAACAAAAGTAATACAGTAACTGAAACCTGACGAAGAAATTTACTATGTTAGCTGCATCTTTCAACCTTTCTGAACTTAACGGTAGTAATGGCTTCGTCATCAACGGCATTGATGAGGGTGACCGCTTAGGTATTTCTGTCAGCGGAGCTGGAGATATCAATGGGGATGGCATTGATGACGCGATTATCGGCGCACCTTATACTAGATCCGATGGCGTCTCTAGCATTTTTGGTGCAGGGGAAACCTACGTCGTGTTTGGTCAGAGTGGAGGCTTTAATGCCACTCTTGACCTATCTCAACTAGATGGTAACAACGGCTTTGTCCTCAACGGTATTGATGAGCGTGCCTTCTTAGGTCGTTCAGTTAGTGGAGGAGATATCAATGGTGATCGGATTGATGATGTGATTATTGGCGCACGGTGGGCTAACCCTAATGGTAAGCGCTCGGCAGGGGAAACCTACGTAGTGTTTGGTCAAAATGAGAGTTTTGGTGCTTCTGTTGACCTGTCTCAACTGGATGGTAACAATGGCTTTGTCATCAATGGCATTGATGTAGATGACTTGTTGGGTTATTCAGTCAGCGGAGCTGGAGATATTAATGGTGATGGTATTGATGACCTGATTATTGGCACAGGTAATACAGAGGTCTACATTGTGTTTGGTCAGAGTGAAGGTTTTAATGCCACTTTCGACCTGTCTCAACTGGATGGTAGCAACGGCTTCGTCATCAACGCCAGCTCTGGTCGTTTGGTCAGTGTTGCCGGAGATATCAATGGTGATGGGATTGATGACATTATTATCAGCGCACCTTATGCTCGCCCAAATGGTAACGACTTGGCAGGGGAAACCTACATTGTGTTTGGTAAAGAAGGAGGTTTTGATGCTTCTTTCAACCTGTCTCAACTGGATGGTAGCAACGGCTTTGTCCTCAACGGCATTGATGAATTTGACTTCTCAGGCTCCTCAGTCAATACTGCCGGAGATATTAATGGGGATGGGATTGATGACCTGATTATCGGCGCACCTGAGGCTGACACCAATGTCTATGATGCAGGAGAAACCTACATTGTGTTTGGTAAAGAAGGAGGTTTTGATGCTTCTTTCAATCTGTCTCAACTGGATGGTAGCAACGGCTTTATCATTAACGGCATTGATGAATTTGACGAATCAGGCTCTTCAGTCAGTGGAGCTGGAGATATCAATGGTGATGGGATTGATGACCTAATTATCGGCGCACATTATGCTGAAACTAACATCTATGATGCGGGTGAAGCCTACATTGTATTTGGTAAAAAAGGGGATTTCGATGCTTCTTTCAATCTGTCTCAACTGGATGGTAACAACGGCTTTATCATTAACGGCATTGATGGCATTGGTGAGATTGGCGAACCAGGCTCTTCAGTCAGTGGAGCTGGAGATATTAATGATGATGGCATTGATGACCTGATTATCGGCGCACCTTCTGCTGACCCCAACGGTATCCTGGGTGCAGGTGTAACGTACATTGTGTTTGGTAACGCCAACAACCCCCCAGAGCTAGACTTCAACGGCGACATGGCAGGTACTGATTTTGCTGCCTTCTTGACTTTCCTTGAAGTCGCGGCTCCCATTGTGGATCGCACCAACCTGACTTTAACTGACCCTGACTCAACAACTCTTGAAAAAGCAACAGTTAAAATAGGTAATCTTCAAGATGTTGGGGCTGAAATTCTAGATGCCAACACAGGTGGCACTAATATTAGTGCTAGCTACAATCCTAGTAATGGCACACTTACTCTCAGTGGTGAAGATACCGTTGCTAATTACCAGCAAGTTTTGCGGACTCTCACCTATAACAATACCGCCTCAACACCGGATTTGACAGAGCGCATCATTGAGTTTTTAGTAAGTGATGAACTCGGAAAAATTAACAATACCACAGTGGCTAAAACCATCCTGACGTTTTTGAACCTTGCCCCTAACTCATCGTTCAACTTGTCTCAAATGGATGGTAGCAACGGCTTTGTCCTCAACGGTATTGATGAGTTTGACCAATCAGGTTTTTCTGTCAGCTCTGCTGGAGATGTCAATGGGGATGGCATTGATGACCTGATTATTGGTGCACCTTCTGCTGATCCTAACGGCATTCGTTTTGCAGGAGAAACCTACATTGTCTTTGGTCAAAGCGGGGGTTTCGATGCCTCTTCCAACTTATCTCAACTGGATGGTAGCAATGGCTTTGTCCTCAACGGCGTTGATATAGATGACTTCTCAGGTCATCGAGTCAGTGGAGCCGGAGATATCAATGGTGATGGCATTGATGACCTGATTATTGGCGCACCTTCTGCTGACCCCAACGGCATCTCTGGAGCAGGAGAAACCTACATTGTCTTTGGTCAGAGCGGGGGTTTCGATGCCTCTTTTAACCTGTCTCAACTGGATGGTAGCAACGGCTTCGTCATCAACGGCGTTGATGCAGGTGACGGATTAGGTTGGTCGGTGAGCAATGCCGGAGATGTGAACGACGACGGCATCAATGACATCATTATCAGTGCACCAGAAGCTGACCCCAACGGCATCTATGGTGCAGGGGAAAGCTATGTAATCTTCGGTAGCAGTAGCTTTACTGTTGCCAGCCTTGACCTGTCCTCTCTCAACGGTAATAACGGCTTTGTCATCAACGGTATTGATGAATTTGACCGCTCAGGTTTGTCAGTCAGCGGTGCTGGAGATATCAATGGTGATGGCATTGATGACCTAATTATTAGTGCATCTTCTGCTGATCCTAACGGCATTCGTTTTGCAGGAGAAACCTACATTGTCTTTGGTCAAAGCGGGGGTTTCGATGCCTCTTTCAACTTATCTCAACTGGATGGTAGCAATGGCTTTGTCCTCAACGGTATTGATGAATTTGACCGCTCAGGTTTGTCAGTCAGCTCTGCTGGAGATGTCAATGGGGATGGTATTGATGACCTGATTATTGGCGCACCTTCTGCTGACCCCAACGGCAACTCTGAAGCAGGGGAAACTTATGTGGTGTTTGGTCAAAGCGGGGGTTTTGATGCCACTTTCAACCTGTCTCAACTGGATGGTAGCAACGGTTTTGTGATCAACGGCATTGATGAATTTGACATATCAGGTCTTTCTGTCAGCTCTGCTGGAGATGTCAATGGGGATGGTATTGATGACCTGATTATAGCTACAGGTGATGCTGACCCCAACGGTAACTTTCGTGCAGGGGAAACCTATGTGGTGTTTGGCAATACTTCACCAGAACTCGACCTCAACGGCAATGATACAGGCATTGATTTTACCACCACTTTTACCGGAAGTGCTGTCTCGATCGCCGATACTGATAACTTAACCTTAACTGACGCCAACAGCACCACCCTCGCCAACGCTACGGTCAAAATCACCAATCTCCAAGATGGTGCAGCGGAAATCCTCGCGGCTGATACCAGTAATACCAATATCACCGCCAATTACGATCCGATTCTTCGCACCCTCATCCTCAGCGGTGAAGATACCGTTGCCAATTACCAACAAGTCCTACGCACCGTCACCTATAACAATACCGCCACCACCCCCGACACCACAGACCGGATTATTGAATTTGTGGTTAACGACGGAGAAGCTCACAGTAATCTCAGTACCATCGCCACCACTACCCTTACCTTCGACTCCGGTCAACCGCCCATAGATGGCACCCCTAATAACGATACCTTAGTTGGCACTCCAGAGAGCGATCGCATTAACGGATTCGGCGGTAATGACACCATTGCTGGCGGTTTAGAAAATGATCAAATCTTCGGCGGTGACGGGGATGATGTCTTACGCGGTGACTTAAACCAGCGTTCCCCCCAAGTCGATATCGGTGGCGATGATATCATCTTCGGTGGTGCTGGGAGCGATCGCATCGGTGGCAAAGGCGGTAATGACCAACTCTTTGGTGAAGCCGGGGATGACCAAATCTGGGGGGATGATGGGGATGACATCCTGCGTGGTGGACTCGGTAACGATACTTTAACTGGGGATGACTTCTCTGGCGGTAGCGGTAGCGATACCTTTATCCTCGCCATAAACGAAGGAACCGATACAATCGTAGACTTCCAAGAGGGTGAGGATTTAATTGGCTTAGCCGAGGGTCTAAGTTTTGGTCAGTTATCGATTACTCAAGATGGCAAAAATACGCTGATTGGTTTTGAAGATGAGACGCTGGCTATGCTCAAAGGAGTGAATGCCAACCTTTTAACAGAAGCCGATTTTACCATCATTGGCTAGAACGTCGATAAATGAATCGGCGTCGTGTAAAAACGACATTATCGTAGGGGCGCACCGACGTGCGCCCTCATATTACCGACGTGCGCCCTTCATTGATGTCTCTTGGCGTCTACGTTTGTTATAGCGGCAAACCTTGGAGTAATGGGAATGGTGCGTTAGCGAAGCGTAACGCACCCTACGGCATGACCCACCGAAAATGGTGGATTAGCATTGTAGGGGCGCATGGCGTGCGCCCCATTTAACCATAAATCTATTGCACAATTGTAGCTGGGTCACGGCACTACGGCATGACCCACCTAAAATGAATGCCACTGAATTAATGCTGGTGGGCAATGCCCACCCTACGGTATCTCAAAGTTGAGCAGAGGGCGACCCGACCCAATTAAGTTGAGTGGTGTTAATTTATTCCAGCGGGTCGCCCCTACAGGTCTTTGTCACCCCCATAACCCCCATCTCCCCTCACCTCACCACTCCCAACAGCAGCCCCTCCCCTATTTAAGGCTTCTTTTGTTGCCAATGGTAAAACGGACTAATTAAGCTATACCAAAACAACTGTCCTTCACAAGCCGCCACAATATCAGTGTTGAGAACCGTGCCATACTTAATCCAGTGGATTATCAGCTTGCGGCAATCACTCACCAGATAAACCAGAACCATCAACCCTGGGGGCAAATCCGGAAACCGTAACCGACGAATCGGATATCGACTCAACCCTATCCCCCGAAACACCTGTAATAAATACTCTTTTTCCAAACGCGATCGCGGAATATGATGGTCAATCACCATGTCCGGATTATGCCATATTTCCCAGCCAGCATTTCTAATATAGGATAACGTCTCTAAGTCTTCTCCTTTTGCAGCTAAGGATTGACCACAAACCCCTGTTAACTTAGGTTCCTCAGGAATATGTTCTAACCAAACAGACTTACGCACAACCAACCCCGCACCCGCAGGGAATAACCCTCGGCTATCGGTATCATAGCGGAACGGGGTGGAACCGCGATCGATAATTCCTAAACAACTAGCAATTCGGTTAAAATTTTCCGGGGGATTTGTCTCATATACCCCCTGAATTTGACCCCCATAAGCTCCTGCTTGGGGATGTGACTGAGCAAAAGCATAAACCGCACTCACCCAATTAGGAGAGGGAAGATTATCATCATCCAGAAACGCCACCCAATCACCCTGAGCCTTTTTAATCCCAAGGCGTCGCGCAAACGCTAACCCCTGTTGCGCCTCAAAATAGTAGTGGATGGGATGAGTACACCATCCTTGATACTGGTGAACAACATCGGCGGTGCGATCGCGACTATTGTTGTCAATGACAATAATTTCCCAAACAAAGGACTCGGTGTCAATCTGAGCAACCAAGCCATCTAAAACCTGTGGCAATCGAGCCGCACCATTGTAGGTACAAATAGCGACAGTCAGTTCAATCATCATAATTCTCCATGACAATTCCGCACTTCAGAAGCGATTACCGCCGTTGGCACATTTCGGGCAGGTCATTATTTGCGGGCGATGGCAATTTAGGCAGTTTATTGGGCGTTGAGTCAATAGTGTTGAGTGTTGTGTAGGAGTTCTTTGCCCTCACCTATTTACGGCGGTGCGATCGCGTATGAAATACCTACGAGCTGACCCAATAGCGAGCGAGACGCTCGCACTACTGTTCCCTCCTGCCCCCTGTCTCGGAGCTTTGGAACCTCTTCCCCCTACCACAACACTTATTCAGCAAGCCCTATTTATGCTTCCAGTTTTCGGACATATCCTGGACATGGTGTAAGCGTATTGAGCAAAGATTGGTCGGCTGTCCAGAATTCGGCAGATTCTAGCTCGGCAACGGCTAGAAAAGCAGCATCATAGAGAGTTGCCAAAGAGAACTGTTGGGCGAGCGCCCATGTTTTTGCACGGATAGCATTGCTATCGAGGTACTCAACAGGCATCTGGCAGAAATCATCATAAAACCCTGCAGCCTGGGAAATGGTAATTGCTCCCAACCTTACTTTTTTTCGCAATACTGAACCAACTTCAGCCCATGCAAATGCTGGAGCAACCAAACGCTCATTCGATGTCAGCAAGGGCAGGATAAAGTTTCTGGCTTGGGGTTGCAATGTCTCAGGTATCAAATAAGGAATCCAAACGCTGGTGTCGATACACTTAGTCACGCCGTCCCTCACCCGATCGCAGCTGACGAATCAAGTCCACAGAACTGGATTGAATTCCTGTTTTGGCTTCTACTTCAGCACTACGAGTCACAATGCGTTGATGGGCTGCCAGCGATCGCCGCCGTCGCACCTCGCGGTTTATTGCTTCAACAACCATCTCGTTAAAAGACTCACTGCCCTCTCGAAATTGCCTTGCTTGCTCAAGCAAATCTGCGGGAATACGGATAGTTACAGCTTCTCGCTCCATAGTTGCAGCCTGTGCAATTATAAAATGATATCAACTACTGTAACTATTTTCTGAATCAGTTGGCAACAGTCATAGACCCACAACTAATGCCTACCACGAATCAGTTATCACAGGATAGCGACCAATTATGCTGGGAACAGAAAGCCTGTTATTTTTATAGCTTGGGTTGAGGAAAGAAACGAAATTTCCTTGTGTATTCTGTAATCCGCTACAATAGGCGTCATGCCATCAACAAAAACACCAGCTAACGCCTCCAGCCAATTCCTCAAACGCCAAGCCGCGTCGCTGCTACTGTATCAATCAGTTCTTCGTAACGAGGTGGGACGCGCCTTTGTCCATCTTTTGCAAACCTTAAGCAAGGGTGAAGCAGAGCAAACCGCTTGCTTGGTGGCTTACGGTAACTGGTTTAAAACGTTAGCCGCCCACGGAGAAAGTTGGCAAGATTATCTGATTCGGAAAATTCTCCAAGACGATAATCCCTTTACTCAGCAAGTACAACGGGTAGCCTTGCAAGATTTACCCCCAGCCCTAGTCACGGCGGCTCAACAGGATTTACACGCCTTGCAAAATCTTTCTGAATGCAGCGTCGAACAGCTAAGTCGGTGGGTGCAAAAAGCCTCTCAATTAGAATTACAGCCTGTTTCCTGGAATCTGGAAACGGTGCAGCCTACATTTCTACACCAACAGAGTGATTGGACAGACTCTCTAGAGGAATTAGCCGCCCACTATCAGCAACATGGTACAGGATTATTTGCCCAATATCATGCCCTGCGTTGGCAGTCGGGTCAATTGGTTGGTATCGCCCACCCTGATCCGATTCAGTTAACCCAATTGGTGGGTTATGAGTCTCAACAAGCCGCGTTAGTTAAAAATACAGAATTTTTACTCGCCGATTATCCGGCGTTACATGTCTTGCTTTATGGCAGTCGTGGTACAGGAAAGTCGTCATTAGTCAAGGGCTTATTACAAAACTATAAGAATCAGGGACTGCGGTTGATTGAAGTTGCCAAGTCTGACTTAAACGACTTACCGATGATAGTGGAGCAATTGCGAGACGTACCGCAGAAGTTTATCATCTTTGTAGATGACCTTTCCTTTGAAGAAGACGACGATGCATTTAAGGCATTAAAAGTCGTCTTAGAAGGGAGTGTCACCGCCCGTTCCCCAAATGTAGTCGTTTATGCCACCTCCAATCGACGCCACTTAGTACGGGAATTTTTTGCCGATCGCCCTCGTCCCAGCGATAATGATGAAGTCCATGCCTGGGATACCTTACAGGAAAAATTATCCTTTAGCGATCGCTTCGGCTTAACCCTGACCTTTGAACCAGCCAACCAAGACGCTTATCTCAACATTGTCTATCATTTAGCCCAACAAGCCAACATAAACTTACCCCAAAATGACTTAAAATCCCGTGCCATTCAATGGGCAACCCGCCACAATGGACGTTCTGGGCGCAGCGCCCGCCAATTTGTGGATTTTCTCAGCGCTGATTTAGGGATTCGTCCTTTGGATAGGGTAGAAGGGTAGCAGGATGCAAAAGTTATATCCTATTGTAGGGGCGGGTTTAGCCATTTAATTGATGGGTATACCGATAACTTATCCACAAAACCCGCCCTCTTTGTGTTTAGATTTGAGACATAAGACGTAGCTTGCTTCTCGATGAAAGCGAGTATGACCAATGACATAAGACGAATGACCAATGAACCAACTTGTTAATCAAATGCTTCTTGGTACAGTTGCTTTTACAGTCAGTGTGGGTGTGGGATTATTCGTTAACCCCAACAAAGCCTTGGTTAATGGAGTCGTTACCGTTGTGGCAAGTTATGCTGGCGTTACTGTAGCGGATAGGCGACGCCTTCAAGCAGAAAAACAGCGTAAAAACGCTTTACTCAATCAAATCAAAGAATTTGAGCAAGAAGAAAGCCTGCTGTATGAATCACTGATGCAGGGAAGGGAAACCCAACATCAACTCGAAGCCAGTATTCATGCATTACAAACTGAACGGAGTCAGCTTCTGAGTCGCGTGTCTGAACTGCATAACCAACGAAATAGCCTGTATCAAGAAATCAGTGAAATTCAACAGCACAAGCAGGAACACCTAGAGGAAGTGAGTATTCTGCGATCGCAAATTCAGCAGATAGAGAAACACCAAAGCGAACTGAATCAATCCCTCTGGGCAAAAACGGCTCAAATCCAGCCAGCGGAAACTCGCTTAAATCACTTACATACTGAACTCGAACAGCTTCAAACTGAAATAGCCGATAAACTGCATCACCACGAACATCTTAGTCAAGACTTAGCCGCACTCGAACGCCGTAAGCAAGACTTAGGCGGCGAAGCTTACGACTTACATACCCAAATTCAAGGCTTAAAGCAACGTTTAGAGCAACTGAATCAAGCTTTTTTGTCCTTGCGGATACAGCAACAGCGAGTGCAGGAAAATCTCACTCCGCTCAAATCCGAATTGGAACAAATGCAGCAACAAGTTACTGAAAAACAGCAACAACAAAAGCAACTCACTCAAGATTTGACGCGATTAGATCAGCTTAAACAGCAGTTAGAATCTGATTATGCCACTCTGCAACAGCAAATGCAAACCCTACGAACACAGAAGTTAATAGCAACTGAAACAGTCTTCCCCATAATTGAACCTAATTTATCCGTATTTTTACCACGAGAATGGCAGAAATTGCTGAAATTTACTCAACAGCTTACTGAGGATGAACGAATGGCATTTCAAGCAATTGTGTCAGAAGATAATGCCGCTTTAAATCAACTTTATAATCAAAAAGGGATAACGTCACAGGATTTAATTCAATCCCTTAATCAAAAGTCTCTTTCCGTACTCGGATATACTCTATTTTTCAGCGATAGTACCTCGGTTACTCCTCAAATTCACAAAGACTATAGTTCAGTATTAAAAGAACCAACATCTATTTATTTTAAAGACTTGATTGGACTTAATTATCGTCAAATTAAATCTGACCTAATATCAACAAGTTTTATTCACCTCACATCTTGAACCAGTAATTATACCAATGTTGCGTTCTATCATGTCGAGGGCGTCAGTCCAGTAACCACAGTTAGTGGTAACAAGAAGTAAAAAGGCAAAAGACCGGAGACTTGGTATCTTATTGTTAGCATTTTGGCACAATTCAAGTAGATGATCCGATTACTGGACTGGTGTTCTAGTGCAAGAAGGCAGAAATAACTGAACAGCTAATATCTCCCCCTGCTCCCCCTGCTCCCTCTGCTCCCCCTGCTTCATCGTATCTACGAAGCTGCTCAAGTATTTTTATGCCCGCTGCACTAGTCCGCGCAGGCGGACTTTGCTTGTGTAGCAGCGATTTTAATCGCCGTGGCAAAAGGGGTGATAAAGGTTGATTTGGTATGAATATTTGATATGAATTAACACTGCTCAATCCAATTGACTAAATCTGCCATATCCGTAAAATCTAATAAAGCCTCACTTAATTCATCTAAAGCTGTTGCCGATAAACCATTAATTCGGGATTGCATATCTGGAGTAATTTCACCAATTCGGCGAATCAATAAACGGTTAATCATAGCTAACTTTTCCTGCATTCTTCCTTGTTGTACTCCTTCCTGTAAACTTTGTTCCACTCGCTCAACTCCCCAAGGTAAAAGAGTTCCTGATTCGTCCCGCCACCGTAACCAATAGCAGGTTATTTCTGCCTTAGTGCCGTACCAAACTCCCAAATATAAACCCATTGCGGCAATCCAGTAGCGTCCATTCCCATCAGGTTGTCGCAATTCATAATGTCCAGCTACTAAATCATGGACTTCTAATGTCCCATCATTGGGGTTAAAAATAACATAAATTGGGACTTGCAAAATCCGCTCATAAAAATACCATTTTCCATAGGGATAAGTCGATTTCGCTGAGTATTCCCCCTGTTCAGTCTCAGAGAGAAACTCCATAACAATGGCTGGGATATCTCCCTCTGTATGAGGGGTATAACTGCGACGAGTGACTTCTGGCGCGATAGGTAACACATTGGGAACATAAAACCAGTCTGGTGCTTTGACCACTATTTTGCCATCCACAGTGGCACAGATAGCAAAGTTGGAGGCGAATAGCATAGAGGCGGTGATAAAGCCAGCGATTTCTAGAATCTCTTGCAGTGCTGATGCGAGTAAGGGATGATAAATATTCTCCACAGGTTCATCGGGTAAGTGAAAATCATCAGGCAGTTTTTTCCATTCAATCCTGTAGGATACTTTTGGCGGTGTGAGTTGAGATTGAATCATATCACTCATTGTGAATAATACTGGTAGAAATCAAAGCTTTGGCGCAGTGATACTGATTTGGGATAAAGAGGGGTTTGGTTGAAATGTAATCGGTGATACCCACGCAGAAAGTGGCTAAACCCATCTTGATAAACCCCACCTTTTATTACGATACGTCAGTCTTAACCAGAAACTGAGTCGTTCTTGTCATATTTCGTTGCTAAACGGTAGACTGGAGTGCAACAGCTATCACCCCATCGATTATGCTTCAGGCATTATTATTTGATTTAGACGGCACCTTAGCGGATACTGACCCTATCCATTTTCAGACGTGGCAAGATATCTTGCGCGAGTATGGCTTAGAGTTTGATCATGCCTTCTACCAAACTCATTTTAGCGGTCGTCTCAATGCGGCGATTGTCAAGGATTTATTACCCCATCTGTCTCTAGAAGCAGGAAAACAGTTAGGGGATTATAAAGAAGCAGAATATCGGAAACGTGCCGCCAAACAATTGAAACCTTTAGGCGGATTGCTAGAGGTGTTAGATTGGGCAAATCAAAAGCAACTGAAGCAGGCGGTGGTGACAAATGCACCGAAAGATAATGCCCAATTTATGTTGCAAGTTCTCGGTTTAGATAAGCACTTTACCACCGTTGTTTTAGCGGAGGAACTGGAAAAGGGTAAACCTGATCCCATGCCTTATCAGGTAGGGTTAGAATTATTGGGTGTATCCCCGGTTTCAGCCGTGGCGTTTGAAGATTCCTTAACTGGCGTTCGTTCCGCCGTCGGTGCGGGAATTTTAACGATTGGTGTGGCGACGACTCATGAACCACAGGCGTTAATGGCGGCGGGGGCGGAGTTGGTGGTTAATGATTTGACTGACCCCAATCTGGAAGATTTACTGCATTGTTTTGGGCGGGAGATGAACACTATCGCATTGTGACAGAGGAGATAGTGATTGTCTGATAACTTGAGTTAACTTATGATACGTCAAACACAAGGAGCAGGCTTTAAACTTGCCGCTACTGCCATTATCTGGGGATTTGCTACGGGAATGCTAGGGATTTGCATTCCGTTAGTTTCGGTGACTGACAGTGGTTTTATTTTACCTTTAGCGGTGATTATAGGAGCCAGTTTCACGACTGCTGTCGTTTGGTTGTCATTCAGTCGAGTGTCTAGTAATAACGTTGATTTGAGCGACACTATTGAAGCGTTAAAGGAACAGAAAACGAATTTAGATACTATGGATAAGTAGGGGCGTAAGCTGTTCGGCATTTAAACCTTAATATCAATAACGGCGAAAGGATGGTAGTGCGTTAAGCGAAGCCATGCCGCAGGCTTTGCATCTTGCTCGCTACTAATACCCAATTTAAATGCATGACAGCTTATCAGGGGTTGAAACCTAATTCTATTGACATTTTTACTACGGTATATTAAAGATTTGGGTGACGCCAAAATCTTTCTGGGCGCAAGCCTTGCGCCCCTACATTTCTTGTCGCTTGTATCGTAGATCACTCGATATAAATTCTACTCTGTTAGAGTTGGTACGATAAGCGGCATAATGATTACTCAGGGGAGTGTCTCTATGCCAGAATCTAAAGCGCCACCCTCGCTAAAACGAGAATTGGATCTTCGGGGTGCTATCCTAGTTGGACTTGGTTCGATGGTGGGAACCGGGGTATTTGTCAGTATTGGTATCGCCGCCGGAGTCGCTGGAACATCGGTAATTTTAGCTGTTGCGATCGCAGCCTTACTCGCCGCCTGTAATGGGTTAAGTAGCGCCCAACTCGCAGCGAATCATTCTGTTAGTGGGGGAACTTATGAATATGGGTATCGCTATCTTACCCCTTGGCTGGGCTTTACGGCGGGTTGGATGTTCCTGTTGGCGAAAACAGCATCAGCAGCGACGGCGGCTTTGGGGTTTGCGGGTTATTTGTTAAATGCGTTGCGTCTGGATGCGACTCAATGGTTAGTCCCCCTGGCGCTGGTGACAGTCGTTATCTTGACGCTAATTGTCTTAGGGGGAATTCGCCGTTCTAACCTAACTAACCTAATTATCGTTTCCATTACCCTACTCTCGCTGATGATCTTTATCATCACGGGTTTACCTCACGTCACCCCTGGGAATTTTACCCCCTTTTTCCCCACCGACACCTCAGATAAACGTGCGATCGCCTCTTTACTTCATGGCAGTGCTTTAATGTTTGTGGCGTATACTGGCTATGGTCGGATTGCCACATTGGGAGAAGAGGTGCATCAACCGCGACGCACTATCCCGATCGCGATTATCTTGACGATGATTATCACCATGATCCTATATATGGCAATCGCCGCCGTGGGTGTGGGTTCTGTGGGTGTGGATACCCTTAGCGCCGCTACCCAATCAAACGCCGCCCCCTTGGAAGTCGCTTCTCGCCAATTTGGGATTCCCATCGTTCCCCCATTCCTCGCCCTGGGTGCAATGACGGCGATGGTAGGCGTATTGCTAAACCTGATATTGGGATTATCTCGCGTACTATTGGCTATGGGGCGTCGTCGGGATATGCCGAGAATCGTAGCGCGTCTGAATGCGGCGGGAACCACACCCTATATATCGGTGATTTGTATTGGAGTTGCGATCGCGGCGTTGGTTCTGATTGGTAATGTCAAAACAACTTGGTCATTTAGCGCGTTTACCGTTTTGGTTTATTATGCCCTTACCAACCTGTCTGCCCTACGCCTATCTGCCCAAGAACGATTGTATCCCAAATGGATAGCTGGAGTAGGATTAGCCGGGTGTCTCATCTTAGCCTTTTGGGTGGAACAACAAATTTGGTTAGTTGGTCTGGGATTA
Source organism: Coleofasciculus chthonoplastes PCC 7420 (assembly GCF_000155555.1). GTDB lineage: Bacteria > Cyanobacteriota > Cyanobacteriia > Cyanobacteriales > Coleofasciculaceae > Coleofasciculus > Coleofasciculus chthonoplastes_A. The sequence continues at coordinate 346,675 of NZ_DS989842.1, read as the reverse complement.
ATTGTAGCCGGATTAACCTGGAAAACGATAGTATTGCCATTGGCTTTAGGTTCACGAAATCACTAATTCAGTGCAGCGATGATCGGCGATAAGGTGTCAGTAGGTGAAAGGGGGAAACGATTGTCCGGAGTCACAAAGAGACGCCGAAGACGAGTCCGGAAAAAATCATCAGCCAATGGCTGTCTGGTAGCATTAGGTACGATCGCCGCATTAATCGCCACGGGTGCGATCGTTACTGGGGGGATATGGTTAGGGATTCGCCTGATGATTGATCCCAATGCGGCGATCTGGCTGAATCGCATTTTACCCGGATGGACAAAGATTCCCATTGCTGATGCTTCACCCCCACAAACCCTGGCAACCATACGCGACGAATTGCGCCAAAATGGGTTAATCGCGGGAGAACTTGTATCCCTCAATACAGGACAACCCTATCGAGAAACCCCTATTCTATTACCCATCTTAAAATCTAAACCGAACTGTCAAACCAATTGCCAAAAAATTGTCGAACTGAGACTTTATCAACCCATCGAATTCCAGCAAGCCGAACTTGCTTACCAATTGGTCACTCAGCTTGCTATCAATGAACCAGAAGAATATTTTGTCCTTTCTTCCACCGACGCGATTACTGGAAGTGCCTCTCGTTCCCTCGCCTTTACTCGATTTAACCGTTTAGAAAATAAAGCCCCCGCCACAGGATTTTGGTTTAACCTCTGGGGAGTTCGCCTCACCGATGAATCCCCGAAAACTTATGGACAAATCCTCCATTACAACCCCGAACAAATGCACCTGAGTGTTATGCTGGACTGGCAAAGTCCCACAGATAAACCCCCTTATTGGCAACAAGTCACCGGGGAATCCACCCCAGAATTAGTGATTAATCAAACGGTAGGATTAGAACCGAAATTCCAGGTATACCAGGTGCAACCCCGCCAGTTTCTCCTCAATCCAATTCAACTAACCGAAATTTCACTAAATACACGGGCTGATGATAGTCCCACCTATCGTAATTCCTTAATGTTAGCCCGGAATGGGTTATGGTCGTGGGCGTATCGACGATTGCAACAAGAACAGAAAAACACGGAGTCGGCGACAGTTCAAGCACAACTAGACGTGATTCGACTTCATGCCCAATTTACCGAAGCCCAAGCCAACCAAACCTGGGCAAGTCAAGGACAACAAGTTCTCGCCTATCTGATTGATGGACGGTGGACAGATGCCTTACAAGTATTTCAAACCGCCGCCGTTAATGGTTCCGCCCAAGACATTGCCAACTTACTCAAAACCGATACCGAGGAATTATGGCGACGGGTAGAAGCTGCCCTCAATATTAGTCCCAATGATCGCACCGTAAAAACTTGGGGGGCTTTAATTATCGCCGCCCAAGAAGGGCGGACTAAAGCCATTTCTTGGTTGCAGCAACTCCCATCCCCTGAATCAGAATCTGATCAGCCTCAACCTAACAATAATGCCCAAATTTATGCCTACCTGGATTATCTGGATACTGCATTAGCAGAGGTTCCAGCCATCATCCCTCATTTAAGTAAAATTGTCGGGACAGCACAACCAGTGGAAACTGTCAAGCCTGAAGAGTGGCGACAACCGAAAGCCAGAAATAGTACAGCAACATTTCCCGTCACTTTAACCGCCCCAGCTTCAGGATTCCAAAAAGCCCCCCAAGAGGTTTGGTATCAGGTAGAAGTCGCCGCCTTTAATGATGGTCAACGCTGGCGTCAAACACCCTTTACCGATTTACAATTGTCCACAGTTGTTGCAACTCAGCGTCTTTGGCAATATCTGGGTTTAGACACTGATCCATACCTGCAAATCGCCGTCTGGTCAGCGGAGGGACGCCAGGAGACGATCGTCGCGACGGTTCAAGGGATGTCCTATCAAGAGGGTGTAATCAAGCTTTTAGCCACCGGACAAGCCTTACCCAATAGAGAAAATAGTCGTCCCATGGCATATTCTCAAACGGCGCTGCGCTGGCTAGAACCGGGTTCAATTAGCTTATCCGATTTAAACCAACTGCAACCGCAATGGGTCGCGGCAATATTACCAACACTGTGGCAGGAATTAGTTAAAAGTGGCAAGCGATCGCCTGAAGTCGAACCCACGATTCCGATAATGCTGCAAGAGATCGGACATTGGTTAGTACAGCCTTTGGATTTGACCGGGAACGATGAACCGGAAGCCGTTTTAACCCTATATGAGGATCTCTCGAGTACCAACCAAACCCTGAATATCAAACGCCCGGAAACGAACACGCAGCAATATAAACCTCGGACATTAATTTTTTCGGAGAAGGGGGCGTTACTCTACAGTGAATTCTCCACCCATGGGAATACATCGCTGACTGCGATCGCGGATTTGGGGGATGGGGGAACGGCGGCGTTAGTTTTGGCAGATGAGAATAAGTATAGGCTTAAGCGTTGGTCAGATCAGCGAAAACGTTTTGAGTAAAGGCAGATTGATCATCCTTGGAATTGTAAATAATTCTCCAATCTACGTGACTTTATTTGCTAGACTTTTATTTAGAGTTATTTTGGCTCAATGCCACGATGTTATGCAGTATTTTGTTGACTTGTTTTGGCGTTTCATGAACCTTTTGTGAGACAATATACAGGGTTTGCTGTGGGTTAATTCAACCTGTAAGCTGTTCGGCATTTAAACCTTAATGTCAATAATGGCGAAAGCCGTGTAGTGCGTTTAGCGAAGCCATGCCGCAGGCTTTGCATCTTGCTCGCTACTAATACCCAATTTAAATGCATGACAGCTTAGAGGTGACCCACCTGCACGAATTATAGCAGTAGACACATCGATTAGGACTTTCGGCACCATTGTAGAGACGCGCCATGGCGCGTCTCTACATAAATGATGTGTCCTAACCGCTATGGCGGTTGCTATAACAAGACCCGGTCGCTCAATTGAATCAGGTCGCCCTCCACTTAAGTCATGCTCCTGATTGATCATCCTTAAAATTGTTGTAATGCGAACATCTTGTTCGCGACTGATAATAATAATCATTTGAGGATATTATTTAAATCTGGATTGGCTAAAAGCGACTTATTCGGGATTTAAGCCAAACTGCTGGAAACTCTGGAAAAGATTTTTGGATTTTCTTGTAATAAAAATTTGTGAAAGCGACTCCTAAGCAGTTATTCAGAAAGAGATTTGAGACGATAACCTAAACCGTGTACCGTTTCAATTAAATCTTCTGGAGCGCCTACGGCTCGAAGTTTGGAGCGCAGGCTTTTGACATGAACCTTAATCGTATCTTCTTTCGGAGGATTATCGATAGACCAAACATGCTCAATAATGGCACTCCGACTCATAATTTGCCGCCCATTACGAATCAGCAATTCTAAAAGACTATATTCTTTGGGAGTCAAGCGTAAAGTTTGATCGCCGTAGCAGACTTCATAAGTCCCTGGATCTAAACGCAATTGTCCCCACTCTAAAATAGGGGGAGAAACCGTTTGCCCTCGTCGCAGTAACGCTCGAATTCTCGCCAGTAACTCTGGAATATCCAGAGGCTTAACCATATAGTCATCAGCGCCTGCGTCCAAACCGATAACTTTATCCGTACTGGTATCGCGAGCCGTGATCATCAAAACTGGCATCTGATAACCATTGGAACGCAAGCGTTGGCACAAATGAATCCCATCCAATTTCGGCAACATCATATCGAGCAAAATTAGGTCGTAATTGAGGGTATTCACTTGCACCCAAGCCGCCTCTCCATCGGAAACCGTATCAACGGCATACCGTTGTATCGCCAGGGCTTCAGCCAAAGCTTCAGCCAAATAAATATCATCTTCGACTAGAAGAATTCTCACTTAAAACATACTATTCCCTTATATGAATTTATCACGAGGTCGCCTCAAAATAAACTTGCTCAACAGAACAGAGAGCGAATGACCTGGACATCAATTGGCTTAACGGAGTTAAGAATTGTAAAAAATATCAAGCGTTTGCCCCTGTTCTATGTAAAGAATTCCCTGTTCCCTGGAAGGATTTTAGCTATCCTAATCTAAATGGGGAACCGCTTATTTGAAGCCGCGATGCACTAGCTGCTGTTATTTCGGAGGAGAACTCAAATGCCAAAATCTATCGGGATCAAAGTTATTATCGGTGGTTATTGTCTGGCATTACTTATTTTTATAGGGGCTAGTGTCATTTCCTCTAGCCACCTAACTCAACTGATGGAAACTTCCCGATGGATGGACTATAGTGACAAGTTACAGGATTCTCTGCAAGATTTATTGTCTCAGCTCAACAACGCCTCTGCGATCGCCCAACACCAGCCATGGCTTTTGAAGCAGATCCCAGCGCAAGCACAACTGTTGTTACAAGAACAGTTAGGGGCTGTAGTCACTCAGATCCAGAGAACCCAGTTGAGTCTAATTCTGGGAGATAGTCTCAGCATCGCCATACTTATGGTGCTAGGCGGGTTACTCCTGAAGCAGCATTCTAGATTCAAAGCCGAGTTAGAGTTAATTCGCGATCGCCCTCTGTCTGAAACAACTCTAGAACAAATGGCGCAACGAGAGCAACTCATCCTCAGTAGCGCTCAACGCATCCGCCAAACCCTAGATTTGGACACCATTCTTGAAACCACAGTAACCGAAGTCCGAGAATTTCTTGGCGTTGATCGAGTCTTAGTCTATCGGATTTGGTCTGATGGTACAGGAAGTACCGTAGCCGAATCTGTCACTCCGGATACCGCACCCATTCTGGGACAAACGTTTCCGGCTGAAGTGTTTCCCGAACAGATGCATCAATTGTACTGTCAAGGACGAATTCGCACCGTAGTCAATCCAGAAACCGATGGAGTAACGCCCTGCTTAGTGGAATTCCTCCAGCAGTTAGGTGTCAAATCTAAACTCGTCGTACCCATTCTGCAACAAGAAAAGCTTTGGGGACTACTGATTGCTCATCACTGTTCTCAACCCAGACAATGGCAATCCTTAGAAATTGACTTACTGTATCAATTAGCCATCCAAGTTACCATTGCTATTCACCAATCCCAACTCTATCAACAGCTTCAGACTGAATTAATTGAACGTCAATCCATTGAAAACCAACTGCGTCAAGCCCGTGATCAACTAGAAATCAGAGTTCAAGAACGGACGGCTGAACTGATGCAGACGAACGCAGATCTCCAAACGCAAATCCATGAACGCAGGGAAGCAGAAGCCGCATTAAGAATTAGTGAAGAACGCTTTCGGGTTGCGCTGCATAACTCACCGATCACAGTATTTAATCAAGACACAAATTTGCGTTACACCTGGGTCTATAATCCGGCGAGTCGGATTAATACCGACGCACTAATTGGAAAATCAGAATTAGAAATGTTTGCACCGGAAAATGCCCAAAAGCTAATGCCGATTAAACATCGTGTCTTGACCACAGGAGTCGGTGAGCGCCAAGAGATATCGATTATCGTAGACGGCAAAGTCCGGTACTACGATTTAACCGTAGAACCCTTACGAAACCATGCCGAAGAAGTAGTTGGCATTACCTGTGCCGCCACCAACATTACCGAAATTAGGATTCGGGAACAAGAACTGCGGGAAAGTGAACGGTTTATTCAACGCATTGCTGACGCAATGCCAACCGCTTTGTATCTCTATGATTTAATCGAAAAGCGCCATATCTACAGCAATCAACAAATCACTCAACTTATCGGCTACTCCCCCGAAGAAATCCAAGCCATGGCACCGACATTTCCGCAAAATCTGATTCATCCAGATGATCAATCTAAATGTACCACTGCCATTAAACGATTTACCACCGCTAAAGAGGGAGAAATTATTGAGACAGAGTATCGCATTCAACATAAATCAGGTGAATGGCGCTGGCTGTACAGTCGCGAGATGGTGTTCACTCGCACAGCTAATGGTTTACCCCAGCAAATTCTCGGTACTGCCCAAGATATTACCGAACACAAGCAAGCAGAATTAATCCGTCTGGCACTTGCACAAGAGCAGGAACTCAGACAACTCCAGCTTAACTTCTTCTCTATGGCATCCCATGAATTTCGCACTCCCTTAAGTACTATTTTAGCTAGTGTCCAATTGCTGAAATATTATTATCCAGAAGGCTCAGATCATAAAATTCGGCGTAATATTGACCGCATTGAGACAACAGCTAAAACCATGACTCAGCTTTTGAATGATATCTTAACAATTAATCGAGCGGAAACGGGAAAATTAGAGTTTACCCCTCGCCCATTTGAATTAGAAAAATTTTGTTGTCATTTGGTGGAAGAGATGCAAGTGAATGCTGGTTCAAATTATTTGATTAATTTTATTAGTCAAAATCAATATATTATTGTCTGCTTAGATGAAAAATTATTACGCTCTATTTTAATGAACTTACTTTCTAATGCAATTAAATATTCTCCACTAGGTAGTCAAATAGATTTGATATTAACCTGTAGTCAATCTACCGCGACATTTCAAATCAAAGATTCAGGGATTGGGATTCCTATAGAGGATCAAAAAAAATTGTTTGGTATATTTCATCGCGGTACAAATATTGGCAATATTCCCGGAACCGGATTAGGATTAGCGGTTGTCAGGAAATGTCTAGACATACAAGGCGGTATGATTTCAGTCAATAGTGAAGTAGGAGTCGGTACAACGATGACAATCATGATACCCTTGCATGACCAAAGTGCAGTATAACTTTTGAATAGTGCTTGATTTAGAGAAATGAATAATTTTGCCACCTATCTACACCCACAAACATTCTGTACGTCCAAGCCAATTGAATCAATTTCTTTCATGGGGCATTCTTTTCCCTACTACAACCAAGTTCGACAGGCTCTTGCCCAAGCTCTTACCGAATATCCTGCACTTCCATTAAGAAAAGCCCAGAGGCGCAATTTCCAGAGCGTTCATACTGCTGAGTATCTCCGAAAACTTGCATTAAAGGCTCTTGAAAAACAACTAGATGAGGTGAGTGCCGCCCTACCTGAATTGAGTATTGAGTGCGAAGGTTTGGAGTACGGTTTACCCGGATACCTCTATGGTTTAGGAGGCATGATGGAAGCAATTGATCAGATGAAAAAAGGGAGCCTGAAACGTGCCTATTGCTTCAGTATGGTCGGACATCATGCTTACAGTAATTGGGGACACGGTTATTGCCTTTTAAATCCTCTGGCTGTGGCAGCACGATACGCTCAGATGCAAGGATTTGAGAAAATTTTGATGATTGACTGGGATATTCATCATGGAGATGGCACTCAGTCAATTTTTAGCCATGATCCCAGTATCTATTGCATTAGTATTCACAGTGCTGTAGACCTTTATATGGCTAAAGCCTCAGACTTAAAAGCTGGGACAACTACGGCGGCTGAAGCTGTCGGACACTGTAATATTCCTATTTTAAATACATCGTTTCCCGTTGATATTGTAGAGGAACTGGGACTAACGGGTAAGTTTTACTATGGACATGAGAGCATCAACATTTTCCAGCAATCTTTAGATTGCCTTCCATGGAAACCGGACTTAATTACTATTTTCTCAGGTTATGACTCACATCGGGATGATTGTGGTAAATGTACAACAGGTTGGACGAATGCTGATTTTTGCAAACTGACTGAAATTGTATTAGATTCTGCCAAGAGATATAGGTGTCCAGTACTTTCTTCTCATGGAGGTGGCTACAGATTACCTGTCACCGTTGCAGCGGCTGTTGCTCATGTCAAGACTTTAGCAACATATACGTAGCCGGAAAACATTAAAATAAGTTGGGTTACTCTCTGAGAAGGCTTCGCCTACGTTCCTCAACCCAACCTACTTGCGTTGACTACAAATTACTCCTTACCAAGGACTTCCAATCATAGTAAATGCTGCCCAATAATAGGGATGTGAGAGAGACTGATCCCCTTGACCTTGTAATGCTGACGGTAAAGGAACAGGTTGTCCACTTCCCCGTAATTGTCCACCTTCTAAGCGCACCTCACCCTTGAGCATCGCTAACTGTGCTTGTCGTAAAGCTTCAGATTTAATTGGAGCGGTTTGTAACTTCCGATAAAACTCGGTCATCAATCCAGAAGTTCCTTCATCACTGACATACCACAAACTCGACAGCGCTGACTTAGCACCCGCTTGCACCGCTAATCCAGCAAACCCTAACTCCGCGTTTTCATCACCCACGGCTGTACGACATGCTGACAGGATTAACAATTCAATTGGGGTACGACGCTCATTCCAGCCTAATTCTCGCAGTTGGTTCAAACGCAGTAAATCATTCCACAAGAGAATATAGGAATTTTCTAGAGGACCCGGTTTGAATTCACCGTGGGTAGCTAAATGCACAATTGTGGCATCTTGGCTTTGGGTTTTGAGCGTTTCTAGGGTAACTTTTTCATTCAGGAAAGTTTCTCCATCGCGAATACTTTCAATGGTTTGAAGTTCTAGGGGGACAGCAGGTAAAGGACTCAGATTCAGCTCTTTCGCCAGACTACTGGATTCAGCCACTCCCATCGCTAAAACGGGAGCATTTTGAATATTGTTATAGCTGGTGTCGGTAATACTGAGACTAGGCATTAACCCCACACTGTATTTTTCCACTAAAAAGTTTTGACCATCATGGAGAGCCGCCACAGGTAATGAACGCAAACCACTATCCATAATGAACACCAGATTTTGAATGCCTTGCGCCTCTAACTCAGCTTCTAAGGGAGCGATTAACCATTCATACAGTTGTTGAGCGGGCTCTAAATAACTGGTGGTTCTTCGTTTAATCGGATTGGTGATTTCGCGGCGTAATTTTGTCGCCGTTTGAACAATCGTTTCTTGGGTTACATCAGGAAGACTAACAATCTTTTTCTGTTCAGCCGAAACCATTCTCAGTTCCAGGCGTCCGCCCACAAATGTAGCGTACATAAATGCTGGTTTTACCCCCGTTTGTTTCTCAATTTGCGCCAGGATTTTAGGTGCATCAGCCGGATTATTAACACTGGGTTTAGGTCCTAGGTATCCCGAAAAGGCATCGGTAAGAACACTATCTAATGTTGTGATTTCCAGATCAGCATCAGAAATTTGAGTGGTGAACGAGAGGTTCGGATAAATTGTGTTAAACGGTAGATTGGATGTAGAGGGTTGGCGGGGAATAATTTGAATATTATCCTGGCGAACGGGACGGGTAAAGGATTGCAGAGGTGCAATTGTTCCGGTAAATCCGTTGCCATTGGTAATTGCACCAGCTGTACCGTTTTGTTCAGGATTACCCACCTCAAAGGGATCTAAGGCACTGCCACCACCGTGACGAATAATAATCGGATCACCCCCTGTGGCAATACTGGCTTGTACACCTGTTTGAGAGGGAAAAATACCTGTCGCTCTGAAGTAACCATCAGTAGTAATATCAATCAATCCGGTTTCCGGGGGAATTACTCCTGGGAGAGTAGGTAAACCTTGAGCATTGATAGAAATTAGTTCAATCCCAGGTGATCCTCTTCTAAATTCCGGTTGAGCATTATTGATGGTAATTTGACCAGGCGAACCTAAAGTTGAACTGGAGTTAAGTTCTCCTAATATAATTTGACTCAATGTGGAAATAGTTTGTGAACCACCACCTGAAGCGCCAGATGAGTTCAGATTTCCGGTGGTAATATCTCCTACCTCGCTAGTGAGTGCGATCGCGCAGCCATTGCCGTTGCTGGATGAACAGTCTATATTCCCAGTGGTGATGGTGTTGGGAGCCGATACCGTTACATCTCCACCCCCTGTTGCTCCCGATGAGGTTAAGTCGCCGCTTTGGATTGCACCTGTCTCACTGTTGAGTGCGATCGCGCCTCCTTGAGCGGTTTCGGATGCGGTATCAATATTACCAGTTGTAATATTTCCAGGAGCGTTCAGAGTCACTGCACTTTCTTGAGTCTCTCCCTTGGCTGTCAAATCCCTGCTATCTATAGAACCTGATTCACTTGTAACATTAATTGCCCCGTCAGTTGAGGTGACATTAGCAGTAGTGATATTATCATTCCCCTCAACTTGTACGGTCTGTGCTTCTAAATCAGCCGTCGTGACACTTCCTTCGGTTGCTGTGAGATTTGCTGCACCCTGAGTTGCTGTAATCTTACCGTTACTGGTATTGATATCACCTGTGGTACTGGTGAGATTAGCGTCTTCCTCAGTAGTTACATTCGTCGTAGTCAGGTTATTATTTGCTTGTAGTTCTGCTCTCTGTGCTGTCACATCACCTGTCGTGATCTCACCGTCATTGGCGGTGAGATTGGCTGCACCTTGAGAGGCTTCAATTTTACCCTGGCTGGTATTGATACTACCTGTGGCACTGGTGAGATTAGCGTCTTCCTCCGTGGCAGTTACATTTGCCGTGGTTAGGTTATTTTGCGCGGTAATTGTCACCGTCTTGGCTTCGACATCAGCCGTGGTGACATCTCCTTGATTAGTGGTGAGATTTACCGCATCCTCAGTGGCAGTTACATTTGCCGTGTTTAGGTTATTCTCTGCGGTAATTGTCACCGTCTTGGCTTCGACATCAGCCGTGGTGACATCTCCTTGATTAGTGGTGAGATTTACCGCATCCTCAGTGGCAGTTACATTGGCTGTGTTTAGGTTATTCTCTGCGGTAATTGTCACCGTCTTGGCTTCGACATCAGCCGTGGTGACATCTCCTTGATCAGTGGTGAGATTTACCGAACCCTGAGTTGCTGTAATCGTACCGTTAATTGTGTTGATATCGCCTGCCTTACTGGTGAGAGTAGCATCTCCCTCATTGGCAGTTACATTGGCTGTGTTTAGGTTATTCTCTGCGGTAATTGTCACCGTCTTGGCTTCGACATCAGCCGTGGTGACATCTCCTTGATCAGTGGTGAGATTTACCGAACCCTGAGTTGCTGTAATCGTACCGTTAATTGTGTTGATATCGCCTGCCTTACTGGTGAGAGTAGCATCTCCCTCATTGGCAGTTACATTGGCTGTGTTTAGGTTATTCTCTGCGGTAATTGTCACCGTCTTGGCTTCGACATCAGCCGTGGTGACATCTCCTTGATCAGTGGTGAGATTTACCGAACCCTGAGTTGCTGTAATCGTACCGTTAATTGTGTTGATATCGCCTGCCTTACTGGTGAGAGTAGCATCTCCCTCATTGGCAGTTACATTGGCTGTGTTTAGGTTATTCTCTACGGTAATTGTCACCGTCTTGGCTTCGACATCAGCCGTGGTGACATCTCCTTGATCAGTGGTGAGATTTACCGAACCCTGAGTTGCTGTAATCGTACCGTTAATTGTGTTGATATCGCCTGCCTTACTGGTGAGAGTAGCATCTCCCTCATTGGCAGTTACATTGGCTGTGTTTAGGTTATTCTCTACGGTAATTGTCACCGTCTTGGCTTCGACATCAGCCGTGGTGACATCTCCTTGATCAGTGGTGAGATTTACCGAACCCTGAGTTGCTGTAATCGTACCGTTAATTGTGTTGATATCGCCTGCCTTACTGGTGAGAGTAGCATCTCCCTCATTAGCAGTTACATTGGCTGTGTTTAGGTTATTCTCTGCGGTAATTGTCACCGTCTTGGCTTCGACATTGCTACCTAGGTTTATGCTGTCCGCCGTAATATTAATTCCTTCTGGAGCAATCGTTGTAATTGTTTCACCTTCTTTTGCTATAACTTCTCCAGAACTTTCAATTACGAGCCTACCCAAATCTTGGGTTTCTGGGATTGAAAATTCAGAGCCAAAGCTTTGAGCCTCAACAGCACCTTGAAAATCGACTTTGCCAGCACCCGGTTTCAGCGTCAGGTCAAAGGATCGCAAACTACCATCAGCTAAATTCTCTTGTAAGCTGGAAACCGTTTTACCAAAGACAATTTCTCCTTCACTCAATCCATTAGTTTCAAAGGTTGTATCAAAGGTTGTATCCTCAATTAGGATAACGTGACCACTAAAGCTAATGGAACCTCCTCGGGTTCTAATCAAACCAGAAACCCGTGTTTGTTGAGCATTAACCCTCAAGCTATTAAATACAACTGTCGAGCTACCAATCAAGTCAGCATTCGTTGTTGTTTGGTCACCAATGGTTAAGCTATCCAGAGGATGGATAGTACCAACTTCACCGTTAAACAAGACCTTACCTGTACCTGGCTGGACTTGCAGACCATGTTCATTATCATCAATACCATTAACATTAGCATTAAAGGTAATGTCGCCTTGTCCAAGTCCTGTACTTAAAGAGACAAGAGGAGAGCCAAGGAACACCTTGTAGTTTTCTGCGTTATATTTTTCTGGATCAGGATTTTCTGGATCAGGATTTTCTGGATCAGGTTTGGCAAACCCCCCTAAGGTAATATCTTTGTTCTCTGTAGTAATGTCGGCGTTCAGGTTGATTGTGGGAGCAATGAGGGTAACCGAAGCATCATCTAAACCTTGAATATCTCCATTAACAGTAATCGAGCCTTCTGTTTCTGGAGTTTGGATTATCACAGGAGCGTTGAAAGTCGCTTGCTCAACTGTGACATCACCATTGCCTTGCTCTTGACCTATAGTTATAGACTCAAAGTTCTCTCCTTCAAAGTTCTCTCCTAGAGCGCCTAAGTCTTGTTCGGTGATATCTAACGTGTTAGTTCCAGTATCATTTGAACCACCAATAATAATATTTTGGTTCTCCGTCCCCGGTTCTAGCTCAATCGTGCTGTTACCAGTTACCGAATCTGCACCTCCAACTAGATTGATCTCGTTTCCTTGCAAACGCAATGAATGATCTCCTGCTGTCCAGGTTGATAAAGTTATAGTACCTGTACCAGCAATAACTTCTACTGGTTCTACTGAATTCGTTTGTGTTACTGCACCATTAAACGTAATATCAGCATTGTTGGTTTTGATATTAGTGCCAATATTGAAGCTATTATTAGTTAGATTAATCGCGCCTGTACGACTGTCTAGGACACCGTTCAAGGTTGTCGTGCCTATCCCGGCACTTTGAGTAATACTTGCTGCGGTAATTGAATTGACTGCTGTCACATCGTTGGCGTTGGTAATTGTTAGATTGCCGACAGGGTTTTCACTGCTTCCTACAGCACCATTTAGATTAATGTTGCCTGTACCTGCCAGCAGTTTAATATTTTTACTATTGCCTGTAATAGCTTCCTGGAAATAAATGTTTCCGTTACCAGTTCCCGTATCAACTTTGATATCTTGTGCAAGACTAAGATTGCCATCAAAGCTGATATCATCGTTACTTGAAGTAAAGCTAGTTAGCCCAGCACCATTGACATTAATATCTGCGGCTGTGTAGGTTTGTGTGTTTGCGTTGTAAGTTGTTCCAGTAAAGTTTATACTTTCTGCCGTCAGTTGGGTATTTGTACTGACTCCTGCGGCTGTATTACTACCAATACCCACGATATTAATTTCTTTAGCGTTGAAGTCTAGATTACCGAGAGCCGTACTACCCCCTATTATGTTTTTGGCTTCGATCGTCCCATCTCCTGCATCCACCGTCAACATATTTGTACCACTGGATAGACCATCGACGGTGTTTTCAAATATTATATTTCGTCCGTTGCTATTAAGGTTGATGTTGCTACCAATGATAACTGGATTGTCGTAGCGTTGACCGTTTCCTCCTGTCGTTGTCACATCCCCATTGAGTTGAGTACTCCCTCCAGTATTAGTCCTGAGACTAGTGACTTCAACTGTGTTTTTGAAGAGAGCCGTTCCCGTATTGTTAACTTGAACTTGAAGATGACCTAAAGATTGGTCGTTACCAATCTGATTGTTGAAGGTGATATTGCTAACACCACTATTGATGGTCAGGTTATGAGGAGCATCATCTTTACTATTAACCGTACTGTTAAAGGTAATATCTCCGTTTCCGGTACTGTTGAGAGTGATGTTGTTATCAAGTCGAACGTTATCATCGTTGTAGGTTTGACCTAATGTAGTCGTGATATTGTCATTAAGTTGTGTTTCACCGTCAGCATCTGTGGTAAGGCTAGCTGCTTGCACAGTGGAGTTGAAACGAGTCGTTTCACTGCTATTAGCTGTAATTGCTCTCAAACGATTACTTGTGCCTATCTCTCCAGCAAAAGTAATGTTGCCACTGCCTGAGGTGACAGTGAGATTTTGAGTTGCCGCGCTGCTGCCGTTCACTGTACCTTTAAAGTGGATAGTTCCCCCACCTGTTCCTGTATTGAGAGCGACATTGGCTATATTATTTGCGTCAACAGGAGCATCTAGTGTTGTGTTCCCCTCGATAGTAATATCGTTAGTAATATCGTTTTCATCGTTTTCATCGTTTTCAGTATTCAGGTTAGCTTTGAGTGTAGTTGCGCCTTTGAGGGTAATTGAGGCGTTACCGGTGCCACTGAGTTCTTGGTTGACACTAATTGTGCCATTCTCAGCCGGAGATTGAATTGTAATTGGGTCTGAGAAGCTGATAGGATTTTCATCCCCAATTGTTACTGCACCGGAGCCATCTGACCGTCCAATCGTGATACTACTAAAGCCATCTTGTAGCTGAGACAGGTCATTGTCTGTCAAATTGAGAGTATTACTGGCGTCAGTTGTGCCACCAATAACGATGTCTGTCTCTGGCTCTGTGGGTTGGAAGGTCACATCCCCATCGCCGGATACTTCGTCGCCAAAGTTAATCTCCTCCGCTTCTAAGATGACTGAGCCAGTTAATTTCAACTTATCGTTATAGGTTTGCCCCAGTGTTCCCAAAGTTGTGACATTGCCATTAAGTTGAGTTTCACCACCCACATTATTAGGATCAGTATCTGTGGTGAGGCTGTTGGCTATAACGTCAGATTTGAAAAGAGTCGTCCCACTGCTATTAGCCGTAATTGCTCTCAAACGATTACTTGTGCCTATCTCTCCAGTAAAAGTAATATTACCTGTGCCTGAGGTGACCGTGAGATTTTGAGTTGCTGCGCTGCTGCCGTTCACTGTACCGTTAAAGTGGATAGTTCCCCCACCTGTTCCTGTACTGAGAGCGACATTGGCTATACTATCGTCAACAGGAGCATCTAGCGTTGTGTCCCCCTCGATAGTAATATTGCGGTTTTCAGTATTCAGGCTGTTTTGAGTATTCAGGTTAGCTTTGAGTGTAGTTGCGCCTTTGAGGGTAATTGAGGCGTTACCGGTGCCACTGAGTTCTTGGTTGACACTAATTGTGCCATTCTCAGCCGGAGATTGAATTGTAATTGGGTCTGAGAAGCTGATAGGATTTTCATCCCCAATTGTTACTGCACCAGAGCCATCTGACCGTCCAATCGTGATACTACTAAAGCCATCTTGTAGCTGAGACAGGTCATTGTCTGTCAAGTTGAAAGTATCATCAGCATCAGAGCCACCAATGGCAATGGCTGTCCCTCTATTTCTAGGTTGAAATGTCACATCCCCATCGCCGGATACTTCGTCGCCAAAGTTAATCTCCTCCGCTTCTAAGATGACTGAGCCAGTTAATTCCAACTTATCTTGATAGTTTTGAACGCCTTGACTGCCGAAAATCGTTACATTTCCATTCACTTCAGTCACTTCAGTCACTTCGTCCATATCACCCTCGGTTTTGTCAGTGGTGAGGTTATTGGCTCTGACATTGGAGTTGAAGCGAGTTGTCCCACTGCTATTGGCGACAATGTCTCCTAAACGAGTATCATTGGTTGTGCCTATCTCTCCAGTGAAAGTAATGTTGCCTGTGCCTGAGGTGACAGTGAGATTTTTCTTGTTTCCCTCATTACTACTGTTAACTGTGCCGTTAAAGTGGATAGTTCCCCCGCCAGTACCTGTATTGAGAGCGACTTCATCCACATTAAGTGTTGTGTTCCCCTCGATAGTAATATTTTGGTTTTCAGTACTCAGGTCAGCGTTTAGTGTGGTTGTGCCGTTGAGGGTAATTGAGGCGTTACCGGTGCCACTGAGTTCTTGGTTGACGCTAATTGTGCCATTTTCAGCCGGAGATTGAATCGTAATTGGGTCTGAGAAGCTGATAGGAGTTTCATCCCCAATTGTTACTGCACCAAAACCCTCGGCGTGTCCAATGGTTATACTATTAAAGCCATCTTGTAGCCGTCCTAGTTCATCGTCTGTCAAGTTGAAAGTACCCTCAACATCAGAGCCACCAATGGCAATGGCTGTCCCTTTATTTCTAGGTTGGAATGTCACTGTCACTGTCACATCCCCATCGCCGCCGGATACTTGGTCGCCAAAGTTAATTTCATCAGCTTCTAAGATGACTGAGCCAGTTAATTTCAACTTATCTTGATAGTTTTGAACGCCTTGATTGCCGAAAATCGTTACATTTCCATTCACTTCAGTCACTTCGTCCATATCACCATCAGTTTTGTCAGTGGTGAGGTTATTGGCTCTGACATTGGAGTTGAAGCGAGTTGTCCCACTGCTATTGGCTTCAATGTCTCCTAGACGAGTATCATTGGTTGTGCCTATCTCTCCCGTAAAAGTAATATTACCTGTGCCACTGTTTATTGTTAGGTTGTTGTTCTGACCCTCTTTGCTGTTGAGTGTACCCTCAAAGGTTATGGCTCCGTTATTATTGGTACTGTTAAGGGTGATATTCTTGTCCACTCGGACATTATCGTTATAGGTTTGCCCCAGTGTTCCCAAAGTTCTGACATCGCCATTGAGTTGAGTTTCACCACCCACATTATCAGGATTATCAGGATCATCATCAGTGGTGAGGCTGTTGGCTGTGACGTTGGAGTTGAAGCGAGTCGTCCCCGTGGTATTGACGGTAATCGCTCCTAAACGAGTTTTATTGGTTGTGCCTATCTCTCCCGTAAAAGTAATGTCGCCTGAGCCACCGTTTATGGTTAGGTTATTTACTGTTGCTGGATTTTCTTCTCCATTTTCTGCTCCGCTGTCTCGGCTGTTTACTGTACCCTTAAAGCTTATTGAGCCGTCATCATTATTTGCATTGTTATTTATACTGTTAAGAGTGATATCATTGTCCACTCGGACATTATCGTTATAGGTTTGACCCTGTGTTCCAACAGTTGTGACATTGCCATTGAGTTGAGTTTCACCGTCAGCATCGGTGGTGAGGCTGTTGGCTCTGACATTGGAGTTGAAGCGAGTTGTCCCACTGCTATTGACGGTAATTGCTCCTAAACGAGTTGCATTAGTTGCATTACTTGTGCCTATCTCTCCAGTAAAAGTAATATTACCTCTGCCTGAGGTGACAGTGAGATTTTTCTTGGCTCCCTGGTTCAAGCTGTTGAGTGTACCCTCAAAGCTTATTACTCCGTTATTCTGGCTGCTGTCAAGGGTGATATTCTTGTCCACTCGGACATTATCGTTATAGGTTTGCCCCAGTGTTTCCAAAGTTCTGACATCGCCATTGAGTTGAGTTTCACCACCCACATTATCAGGATTATCAGGATCATCATCAGTGGTGAGGCTGTTGGCTGTGACGTTGGAGTTGAAGCGAGTCGTCCCCGTGGTATTGACGGTAATCGCTCCTAAACGAGTTTTATTGGTTGTGCCTATCTCTCCCGTAAAAGTAATGTTGCCTGAGCCACCGTTTATGGTTAGGTTATTTACTGTTGCTGGATTTTCTTCTCCATTTTCTGCTCCGCTGTCTTGGCTGTTCACTGTGCCCTTAAAGCTTATTGGAGCGTTATTCTGGCTGCTGTCAAGAGTAATATCATTGTCCACTCGAACGTTATCGTTATAGGTTTGCCCCAGTGTTCCCAAAGTTGTGACATCACCATTGAGTTGAGTTTCGCCACCTACGTTATGAGGCTCCTTATCGGTGGTGAGGCTGTTGGCTGTGACGTTGGAGTTGAAGCGAGTCGTCCCCGTGGTATTGACAGTAATCGCTCCTAAACGAGTTGCATTACTTGTGCCTATCTCTCCAGTAAAAGTAATGTCGCCTGAGCCACCGTTTATGGTTAAGTTATTTAATGTTGGTTGATTTCCTGCTCCGCTGTCTCGGCTGTTCACTGTACCCCTAAAGCTTATTGAGCCGTTATTCTGGCTGCTGTCAAGGGTGATAGAATTGTCCACTCGGACATTATCGTTATAGGTTTGACCTTGTTGTCCTGGAGTTGTAACGTTGCCATTGAGTTGAGTTTCACCGTCAGCATCGGTGGTAAGGTTGTTGGCTCTGACGTTGGAGTTGAAACGAGTCGTCCCCGTGGTATTGACGGTAATCGCTCCTAAACGAGTTGCATTACTTGTGCCTATCTCTCCAGTAAAAGTAATGTTACCTGTGCCTGAGGTGACAGTGAGATTTTTTTTTGCTCCCTGGTTCAAGCTGTTTACTGTACTTGCAAAGCTGACATTCCCCCCACCTGTATCTGTGTCGAGGGTGACATGTTCAGTGAGCGTGACTAGACTGCTGAAACTAATATCCTGATTTTGCGTGGTGATATTACTACCTAGGGAAACCGTTCCGCCTCCGGTTTGGTTGAATGCTCCATCTAGTTTCAGATTTGCACCAGAGGCAATGGTGAGTGCGCTACTGCTATTGACACTTAGACCTCCCTTGAGAGTTACACCCGCATTGATATTGACAGTTGCGGCATCCAAACTCAGATTATAGCTGTCGGTATTACTGCTGGCATCAATATTACTGTTGACATCAATCTTATTATTAGCAGCAATTGATACATTGCCACTATCTAGCATTGTGACTACTTTGTTCGCAGAAATGTTGAATGTGCCACTACCATCTGCTGCCAGGATTTCGCTATCATCAAGCTGGTTGTCGTTGGTGGTATCTGTGTCAATAATGACGTTTTCGGGATCTAACAGTAATTGACCCCCTTCTCCTAAAGGCGAACTTACATCTACCCAACCATCGAAGTCTAAATTTTGCTTCCCTGAGGTTTCGACAAATCCTCCATCTCCCCCTTCTATTCCACCTCTGGCGGTGATGGTTCCGTAAAAGCGGGTGGTTTGGTCTGACCAAACAAATGCATTTCCTCCATTCCCCTGATTTAAAGCATCAACATGAATGGTTGAGTCTTCGCTGACAAAAGTCACCTCAGCATTGGGTATGGGTTCTTGACCTTTGTACCCTCCGCCGACTCGCACTGTCCCGCCACCATGGGTTCCTGATGCGTCTACGTTGGCGGCTATTAGACCAACTTTATTGCCAATGACATTAATCTCACCCCCAATTGAGGATGAAGACACAGCGGCTGAGTCCCCTACAGCCTCTATGTTAGAAACATCAATTTCACCGGATACGATCGCAACTCCTGTCTCTTGTGGTAAGGTGACTCCAGTCTCTGCTAGTTGTACATCGCCCGATTCGTTAACCTCGACGCCTGTATCAACCTCCTCACCCGAACCCGTTAATAATTCGGCTAAATCCCCCGGTTGGACGGGTAACACTTCTCCGTCTGGAGTCCTTGGTGCTTCAAACTCTAGAGATAATAACCCCCCAGGGCGAGAAATTTTGACTAAATTGGAACCGGGAACGGCTGCAACGGTAATGCTTCCCCCTGGTGCGGTGAGTTTCCCGGTGTTAACGACATTTCCAGCAAGTAGGGTTAAGTTTTTCCCTTCTGATACCGCTAAGTCGCCTGCGTTGACAATACTTCCGGGTTCGGATACATCGAAAGCAAATTGGTTAGGTGTGCCGACTAAGTTGTTATAATCATTTGTGCCAATGGCATTAAACCAATTACCATCGCCAAAACCGATCGCGTCGGCGGTGGTGACGATAAAGTCACCAGGGACATTGAGTTGGGCATTCGGACCCAAAATAATCCCAGCCGGATTCATTAAGTATAGGTTGGGATTGCCGCCTGTGACCTGAATTAACCCGTTAATCACAGAGGCGTCACCACCCACGACGCGGCTGAGAATATTATTTAAATCTGGATTAGCTAAAAAGTTGGCGACTTCTTCGGGCTTCACGCCAAACTGCTGGAAACTGTGGAAGAGGTTTTTGCCATCAGAAGACAAACTCCCACCGGAAATATCGATGCGGTTCCCATCCGGTGTGACAATTGTCCCTGTACCGTCTGCTGCGGGAATCGGCTGCGCCAGAACTAGGACTTCAGAGGAGGTGCCAAGGCTGAAAACCCAAAGCCAAAATCCGGTAACAGCGGCGGTTAAAAGATGTACTCTGTTCATGGCTGATTCATTAACCCAGCAGAGGTTGGGTTTCAAAGGGACTTTTAATAATATTCCAGCGTTGCCAGATCTATATATTGTATCTAACACATCTGCCAAGCTGCGATCGCACTCACTCTTTTTCGGCTAACCATCTCACCCAAGTCAGTCTCTGGGAGCCAGGGTGGCGTTTCCCAGGAGGGTTTAAATTCAGGGGTCATACGACTCACCAGAGTTGAGTCTGGGGCAATTCACTTGGCTGGGCAATCTAACTCAAAATACTTACTCTTGCTCGCATGATAACCGACTTTAATCAGATTTAACCTGCTCGTCAAGCTTAATTGAAAAAGATTAACAATTCTCAAATGAGTTAAGCGGTGATGTAACTTAATATTTAGTCGTGAATAAGCGGTTCGGCATTTAAACCTTAATGTCAAAAACGGCACAACCCTTGTAATGCGTTAAGCGAAGCCATGCCGCAGGCTTTGCATCTTGCTCGCTACCCATTCCCAATTTAAATGCGTGACAGCTTAACAAGCATTAATTGAGTTCCTGCTTGTAAATTCAAGGGAGTTCAAAAACATTTTGGATATCAGTCCCTCGTTTCAACCCCCTCCCTGACAGTCTCACAAGTATCACCCGGCAACGGATTTGATCCGTCAGGATTCGCTATCATCCAGATCATGGCTCTTTATCTGAAGAGAGTTTAACTTGGGCTATTTATGTTATATTTCTTTACAGATAGACCCGGACTGTCGCTTATATCAATGTGGTTGTGTCTATAAAAAGCCGAAACCAGCTTGATCGGCGCTCAAGCGATCGCAAACCGAAGCAATGGGATACCATCATTGCTGAAAGCGTAACGATGGAATATAAATCCGGCAATCAGCGCTATCAAGTACTCAAAGGGATTGACTGGCAAATTCAGCGCGGTAATATTCAAATCCTTATGGGACCATCGGGTTCGGGGAAAACGACGTTCCTCTCTATCCTGGCGGGACTACTGACCCCTTCATTGGGCAATGTATACCTACTGGGAGAAGAGATCACCAAAATGTCCAGCGCCAAGCTAGCCCGCTTTCGGCGAAACAATATTGGCTTTATTTTCCAGCATTTTAACCTGTTTCCGGCGCTAACGGCAGCCGAGAATATAGAAGTTGTGCTGAATATTAAAGGGATTCGGGGGACTAAAGCGCGATATCAGGCACAGGAGTTGCTCGAACATGTTGGATTAGAGATGCACGCCAACCAACGCCCTGCTAACTTGTCTGGGGGACAGAAGCAACGAGTCGCGATCGCACGTTCCTTAGCGGGTCATCCTCAGATTATCATGGCAGATGAACCCACGGCAGCACTCGACTCAACCAGTGGACATCGGGTAATTGAATTATTGCGGCGGTTGGCAAAGGAGGAAGGGTGTACAGTACTGATGGTGACTCATGACCCCCGTATCCTGGATGTCGCTGACCGAGTAACCTATCTCGAAGATGGGATTGTGAAGACATCTGGCATAACTTGACGCACAATAGTCTTAAGGTAAATGCCACTGACTTTAGAGTTTGTAGTCAGCGCTTTAGCGCTTCTGGCACGCTTCGTGCCTACTACGAACCCAGCTTAAGTCAGTGCCATTCGTCTTAAGGTGAATGGCAGGCTCCAGTCAGCCCTGAACTAAAGTACTCGAAGAGAAGCCGCTACTCTTCGAGAACGCTTCGCGAATGCGTCTACGGGCTTAAAGCTTAAACCCGTTAAAACGGGTTCAACGACTGATTGAGTAAGCTCGATTTTATTTCTTGGCGTCCAAGTTGGCGACATTTCACTTAAGGAGCGTGACATTAAATCACTCCTAGTTCGTAGTTGCGCTGTCTTCACCCTAAACGCTCACATCGCTGACTACAAACCTTGAAACAGGTTAGTCCATTTTAATGGACTTAAGCGTTTAGCCAAGAACTTGAGTTCTTGGCTGATGCTAACGCTGTACCCTTTGGCACATTCTACGTAAAATTTATGCAGTATCTGATTACAAGTGCGTTGCCCTATATCAATGGGATTAAACACCTGGGAAATTTAGTCGGTTCTATGCTTCCGGCTGATGTCTATAGCCGTTTCCTGCGACAGGAAGGCGAATCGGTTCTGTTTATATGTGCCACAGATGAACATGGTACACCGGCTGAATTAGCCGCATTAGAAGCCGGATTAGATGTCACCACCTATTGTCAAAAACAACACGAACGGCAAGCGGAAATCTATCGCGGGTTTGGACTGTCTTTCGACTATTTTGGTCGCACATCCTCGCCAGATCACCATGAGTTAACCCAGCATTTCTATCAACGCCTCGATGAAAATGGCTTCATGGAAGAACGGGAAATTCGTCAGGTTTATTCTCATGAAGATAATCGTTTCTTACCCGACCGATATATTGTTGGCACTTGTCCCTATTGCGGATACGATCGCGCTAGAGGGGATCAGTGTGAGAATTGTACGTCGGTATTAGATCCCACGGATTTGATAGAACCCCGTTCTGCTGTATCAGGCAGTACAAATCTAGAAGTCCGTACCACTAAACATTTATTCTTAAAGCTGACTACCCTTAGTGATGAAGTGCGTTCCTGGGTAGATAATCAGCAAGAGTGGACGACTCTGACTAGATCCATTGCCCTGAAATGGTTAAATGAAGGATTACAAGACCGTTGTATTACCCGCGATTTGAGTTGGGGTGTGCCTGTACCCCGTCCGGGATTTGAGGGTAAAGTATTTTATGTCTGGTTTGATGCTCCCATTGGCTATATTTCTGCTACGAAAGGATGGGCAAATCAACAGGCTGAAGCGGATAATTGGAAATCGTGGTGGTATGATTCCCAAGATATTCGCCATGTTCAATTCATGGCAAAAGATAATTTGCCATTCCATACAATTATGTGGCCCGCGATGATTCTGGGAACGCGGGAACCTTGGACAATGGCGGATGATATTAAGGGCTTCAATTGGTTAACCTATTATGGCGGTAAATTCTCCACCAGTTCCAAACGTGGGATATTTTCGGATCAAGCTTTAGAGATTGTACCCGCTGATTACTGGCGCTATGCCTTAATTGCTATGTCTCCAGAATCGGCTGATTCAGCGTTTACCTGGGAATTATTTCAAATTAAGATAAACAAGGATTTGGCAGACAATCTGGGTAATTTTGTTAACCGAATACTCAAATTTGCCAATAGTCGGTTTAAAGGAGTAATTCCAGAAGGGGGAACGCCGGGAGAGGCGGAACAACGGTTGCAGGAAAGTTGTGAAAGTTTGATAACGAAACTGAGTAATTGCCTGCAAAATCTGGAGTTTCGCAAAGCCGCTGAAACATTATGTGCGCTGTGGACAGTGGGGAATCAATATATTGACGAACGCGCACCTTGGGCGCTGTTTAAGCAAAATAAGGAAGAAGCGGCGTTGGTGATTCGCACCTCTATTAATCTGATTCGGTTGTATGCGATCGCGTCGAATCCATTTATTCCGTTTACGGCGGAGAAAATCTTCGATGCGTTGCAGTTATCGGAAACAGAGAGAACGCAAAGGTTAACTCAGGCGGTGGATTTTAATGCCTTGGTAGCGGGTCGTTCTTTTGCGGTTCCGCCTCCTCTATTTCGCAAGTTAGAGGATACAGAAATAGAAGAATTGCGCCAACAATTTGGAGGCGAATAATTCAGAGTGAGACGTGTAATAGCACGTCTGGGATATGGGAAAGCATCATTTGGCTTCCCCATGCAAAAAAAGCGAAGCAACATCTGGTCTCCCCCCTGGAACAAAAAGCGAAGCATCCGCTGGCTTCCCCCTTTTTAAGGGGGACGGGAGGGGGATCTAATAGGGGGACTTTAACGGTAGCAGGGTGTGTTAATACAGGCGTTGCCGCTATAACGAAACACTATAAGATAAAATAAATCTCACTATTCTGAGGCAATTAAACTCTCATCAAACGAACCAAGATGCAGATTAAATATACCCTTTCTGAAGACAAAATGCCCAAAGCTTGGTACAACATCCAAGCAGATTTACCCACACCTGTACCTGGTGTTCTCAATCCCGCCACGGGTCAACCAATTACGCCGACTGACTTGGAATCCCTGTTCCCGATGGCATTAATCAAACAAGAAGTCAGTACCGAACCGAACATACAAATTCCTGAGCCTGTACAATCCATTTATCGTCAGTGGCGCCCGACTCCACTTTATCGCGCCAGACGCTTAGAGAAACACCTAGATACACCAGCTAAAATCTATTACAAATATGAAGGCGTGAGTCCAGCCGGAAGTCATAAACCTAACACTGCTGTTGCTCAAGCCTACTATAACAAAGAGGCGGGAATTCAATGTTTAACCACAGAAACTGGCGCGGGACAATGGGGTTCAGCTTTAGCCTTTGCGGGGGCATTATTTGACTTAGAAGTTGTGGTTTACATGGTCAAAGTTAGCGCCCAACAAAAGCCCTATCGCCGCGCTTTAATGGAAAGCTATGGTGCCAAGGTGATTCCAAGTCCGAGTCATGAAACTCAAGCCGGACGCGCAATTCTGGCAGATAATCCCCAGAGTACAGGCAGTTTAGGGATTGCGATCGGTGAAGCGGTGGAGGTAGCGTTAGGGAATAAAACGGCGAACTATGCGTTGGGTAGTGTACTAAATCATGTTCTCTTACATCAAACCGTAATTGGCTTAGAAGCACAAACCCAATTAGACATGGCGGGAGATTATCCGGATATTATTGTTGCTTGTACAGGCGGGGGAAGCAACTTTGCCGGAATTGCTTTTCCCTTTCTCGGTGCAAAGTTACGGGGTGAACAGAAAACGACTCGATTTGTCGCTGTAGAACCTACTGCTTGTCCGACATTAACTAAAGGAAAATATGCCTATGATTTTGGCGATACGGCACATCTAACTCCCTTAGTAAAAATGCACACATTAGGCAGTTCCTTTGTACCGCCAGGGATTCATGCCGGAGGTTTGCGCTATCACGGAATGAGTCCTCTCATCAGTCATTTAGTTGAGTTAGGGTTAATTGAACCCCGCGCCTATCCCCAATTAAGTTGTTTTGCAGCAGGGGTAATGTTTGCCCGTACTGAGGGTATTTTACCTGCACCGGAAGCCAATCACGCGGTTAAAGGGGCAATTGATGAAGCCTTACGTTGTAAGGAAGAAGGGATTAGCCGCACGATTTTATTTAATTTATGTGGTCATGGTCATTTTGATATGCAATCCTATATCGATTATCACGCGGGACGATTGCAGGATAGCGAATATAATGAACAAGAAATTGCTATGGCGTTAGCGGGGTTACCTGTTGTTTCTTAGGAATTACGGATAAAATCAAATCCACGTAGGGGCGCACCGACGTGCGCCCTTTATTTAATGGCGTGCGCCCTAATTAAGGTATATTTACCCTGGAAAAACTGCTCAACCCCGTAGGGTGGGTTAGGCGGGATTTAATAGAGGCGAATAACCATTCAATGAAGTATCCGCTGTAACCCACCGATGTTCAGGTGAGGAATTTTAAAAGTTTGTAGTTTGTCGTAAGGGATGCGAGCCTATCTTTGCTTAAATTACAGATTCCTTGAACAAATTGAGTTCAAAAGCGCCATTGAATAAAGGGCGGGTTTTGTTGTTCATTTATGGTTAAGCCACCCAATTTAGTCCCTAAACCCGCCCCTACAATAGATTGATATTTTTACATTAGTGTCGTAGGGTGGGTTAGGCGGCATTTAATCGAAGCGAATAACCATTCAATTAAGTGTCCAACCTAACCCACCGATGTTCAGGTGAGGAATTTCTAAAGTTTGTAGTTTGTCGTAAGGGATGCGAGCCTATCTTTGCTTAAATTACAACCCCTTGAACAAATTGAGTTCAAAAGCGCCATTGAATAAAGGGCGGGTTTTGTTGTTCAGTTATCGTTAAGCCACCCAATTGAGTTCCTAAACCCGCCCCTACAATAGATTGATATTTTTTATTTACATTAGTGACGTAGGGTGGGTTAGGCGGCATTTAATAGAGTCGAATAACCATTCAATGAAGTATCCGCTGTAACCCACCGATGTTCGTAGTTTGTAGTAAGAGAACCTTAGCCTATCTTTGCTTAAATTACAGAACCCTTGAACAAATTGAGTTCAAAAGCGCCATTAAATAAAGGGCGGGTTTTGTTGTTCAGTTATCGTTAAGCCACCCAATTGAGTCCCTAAACCCGCCCCTACATTCTTGCTCCCCTCTCCCCAGAGTGGGAGAGGGGTTGGGGGAGAGGGGTTTCTTTAACTTAAAACGCATAACCTCAGTGCGCCCCTACATTATCCCCCCATAAAAATCATCGCTCCATCGGTGTCCAATCCCCCGAAGGAATAAACGCCGCCCAATAATACGGATGCTGATATTCTCCACTCTCTATCATCTCCAACTGCGTCTGACGCAACGCCTCACTGCGTCCCTGATTTTCCCTTAATTTCTGATAGTAGTTCACCATTAAATCCTTCGTCGCCGTATCGGAAACCTTCCACAAACTCATCACCTGACTCTCCGCCCCCGCTAAGACTAACGCCCGCCGTAATCCATAGATTCCTTCCCCTGCATCAATATTTCCTAATCCTGTATCACAAGCGGATAACACCACTAACTTGGTTCCGACTAAATCTAAGGCTGAGACTTCCTGCGCCGTGAGAATCCCATCCTCTCCGCCATCGTCACCGCCTACGCTGTATCCGGCTAAGACTAATCCAGATAGGAGTAAAGGGTTATTATTAATTGTGTCTGCTCCAGCTTCGGATTGGGGATTGGATTCAAAGAAGCCGTGAGTGGCAATATGTAAAATTGAGGGACTATTGACCTGTTTTACCGCTCGTTCTGTTGCTCGATTTCCCATTAATGGGGTAATATTTAATAACTGACCAATCGCTTCAGCTTCCTCAGCGGTTCCGGGGAGAGGAGCAAAGGTTATTTGGGATAAATCAATAAAGCGAATGTCAGCAACGAATTCACCGGGACGCTGAAAGTAGGGGTCAGCAATCAGTACCGGATTATCGTGACTTGGAAAAGGGGTTTGTAGTCGCAGTAAGTCCCGTCCAGAGGTAAGATAGGTAAAGGAATAGGTTTCCACTAAATAGCGGTTACTTTCATCAACTAAAGCTTCAAAGGGAATCAAACTGAGAGCGCCATCGGGAGCAATCAGGATATGGCGAGAATTGCCAAGCTTTTCTCGAATTGGTGCCATGATTACTTTATCTAATGCACGAGCCGATTGTTGAATTAGGGGAATGGGAAGTTGAGTACCGTTTTGGAATAGTTGGCGAAAATCCGTTATTCTTTTCTCAATCGTATCCGCTGCACCTAAATCAATCGCTTCCGGTTCTCCTGTGGAGGAGAGAATGTAAGCCGCATAACGCGGTGCATCATAACTATCATCACTGGGATTGTAGGGAAAGTAGCGTACCAGTTCCACTAATACCGCATCGTCGGGAATTAAAGGTTGAATCGTTTCGATAGTGACGGGTTTCGATTCAATCCGGAATTGTTCACTGTGGCGAGACAGTTGATTTTCCAATTGTTGCACTCGTTGTTCTACCGAGGCGAGTTGAGTGCGGTAGTCTTCTGAAGCTGAGATTATATCATTGTCTGATGTCTTATATATTAGATTAGCCAGTTGACTATAAGCCTCAGAGAGTTCATCTAATAATGTCTGGTTTTCAGGAGTCAGGTTTTGGCGCAGGCGTTGCAGACTATTGGTGGACACATCTAAAATGCGTCCCTTGCGTCGGAAGATGGTGGTTAAGGCTAAGTTAGCGGCTTTGGGATTATTGGGAGCATGATGGAGATGGAACGAGGGAGCAAAATTGGTACTCCCAGATAGGGTTTGTAAGTAATCCCGTTTCTGGCGTTCAAATCCAGAGGCGAGGTTGTAGGCGAGGTTGTATTCTTCGACATTTAATCCTTGTTGGAGGAAGGTGAGGGTATTGTCGATGTCATTGAGATTGGCGTAGAGTAGAGCTAGATTATTCAGGGATTGTGCTACATCAGGATGTTCTTCTCCCAGGAGGCGTTTACTCATCTCTAAGGCTTGGCGATAGAGGGGTTCGGCTTCAGAGTAGCGTCCTTGATATAAGTACAATCCTGCCAGATTATTCAGGGAAGTTGCCACATCAGGATGTTCTTGTCCCAGGAGGCGTTTACTCATCTCTAAGGCTTGGCGATAGAGGGGTTCGGCTTCAGAGTAGCGTCCTTGATTATCGTACAATGCTGCCAGATTATTCAGGGAAGTTGCCACATCAGGATGTTCTTGTCCCAGGAGGCGTTTTCTCATCTCTAAGGCTTGGCGATAGAGGGGTTCGGCTTCAGAGTAGCGTCCTTGATTATCGTACAATGCTGCCAGATTATTCAGGGAAAGTGCCACATGAGGATGTTCTTCTCCCAGGAGGCGTTTACTCATCTCTAAAGCTTGGCGCAACAGGGGTTCGGCTTCTGTGTAGCGTCCTTGACTTTGGTACGATCCTGCCAGATTATTCAGGGAAGTTGCCACAGCAGGATGATCCTGTCCCAGGAGGCGTTTTCTCATCTCTAAAGCTTGGCGCAACAGGGGTTCGGCTTCTGTGTAGCGTCCTTGACTTTCGTACAAATATGCCAGATTATTCAGGGAGGTAGCTACCAGAGGATGTTCTTCTCCCAGGAGGCGTTTATACATCTCTAAGGCTTGGCGATAGAGGGGTTCGGCTTCTGTGTAGCGTCCTTGACTTTCGTACAAATATGCCAGATTATTCAGGGAGGTTGCCACATGAGGATGTTCTTCTCCCAGGAGGCGTTTTTTCATCTCTAAAGCTTGGCGATAGAGGGGTTCGGCTTCTGTGTAGCGTCCTTGATTTCGGTACAGAATTCCTAAATAATTTAGGCTATAGGTAATATCCAGATGGTCTTCCCCATAAACGCTCTGATAAAGCCTCAGCATCCGTTCGGCTAAGGGAATCGCCTCATTATATTTCCCTTGATTGTAGAGTTGTTCAACTTGCTGCTTGAGTCGGTTGGCTTCCGCTAAGTCATCGGTGGAGTTAGCGATGAGGGAGTCTGGATGGGGGAGGGAAGACGGAGGCGGTGATTGACTCAGGGCGATTTTGGGGAGGGATAGGGATAATCCCGCTAGGGATAAGCCTGTGATGAGTAGGAGTGTGGGGGGATTGTGCCAAGTTGTCTTCATGGTTGTTTCCTTTCCCTGGTTGAGTGACCCTATGATTGCTTTAGTATATCTTGGTCTTATGTCATTCGTCATTCGTCATTTGTAGAAGGCGCGATCGCACTTAATTATCGGGTGAAATGAAAAGGCGCGATCGCACATTGAACAAAGGGTACACGTCATTAAACAAAGGGCGGGTTTTGTTGTTCAGTTATCGTTAAGCCACCTAATTGAGTTCCTAAACCCGCCCCTACGAATGGATATTGGCGGAATCTGGGATAATTAATAGGTGCGATCGCACTTGATTATTGGGTTGAATGAAAAGGCGCGATCGCACTTATTATCGGGTGGAATGAAAAGGCGCGATCGCACTTGATTATCGGGTGGAATGAAAAGGCGCGATCGCACTTGATTATCGGGTGGAATGAAAAGGCGCGATCGCACATTAAACAAAGGGCGCACGTCATTAAATAAAGGGCGCACGTCTATGCGCCCCTACAGATGGATATTGGGGGAATCTGGGATAATTAATAAGGATGCTTCGCTTTTTTTGCACGGGAGAAGGGGAACCGGATTCTCTTGCTCCCCTCTTGCTCCCCTCTCCCAAGCTTGGGAGAGGGGCTGGGGGTGAGGGCTGGCTTGGGAGAGGGGCTGGGGGTGAGGGGTTGAGCTTAAGTTGACACGGATGACCAATATGCGCCCAATTTACTAAGCAAGATCCCCGACTTCTTCAAAAAGTCAGGGATCTGTCTGTATCCAACCTAACCCACGAACAAGAAGACCCGATCATGGTAGTCTTCTTGCCAATTTATCGAGGTCGGATTGCAGACTTGCGACTTGTTCCTCATCGCCTAAAATGCGATAATTCGCCTGAGCCGCCTGCAATAACTCAAAGGCTGTCTCTAATTGCGCTAATGCCTCCTCTACCTGGGCTAAACTGATTTGAATTTGGGCTTGTGTGTCCAGATTCTCCTCCGTTTCGGCTTGGGCGAGGGCGGTTAAATACTGCGCTTTGGCTAACTCAAATAACCCCATTTGCTGGTAGCTATCTCCTAACAGTTGGTAAACTGTGGTCAGTTGATCCCCTTGTTCCACTAACCCTTCTAATACCTGAGTCGCCGCCGCGTTTAAGTCATAACTCTGATACAAACGCGCCAGCGCTAAGGCTTTGCCATCTTCGCTTAAGCCTTTTTCCTCTAATTCGGCTATTTTCTCTCTCACCTCTTGGGCGGTGGCGATACTAACTACTGGGAAAAAAGCTAATTCTTCTCCTATCTGTGTGTTTCCTTGATACGCTTTAACAATTAACTGATAATGCGTCTCCGGTTTTAGCCTCGCTTCTCCCCGATAAATGACTTCCGATTCAGTTGTGGTGGTTGTCCAAATTGGGGTGAGTCCATCTAGGGTCAATTCCTTCAGTTCTACCTGATAATATGTCGCTTCTGCCACTGAATTCCAGCGCAGGGTGGGCTGCTGGTCTAAAATCTTGGTATCACGGGGACTAATAATATAAGGTTTAGTGAAATCTCCATCCGCCCGAACCGTTCGCTGACTTGTTTCGGGTAAAATCATCGCCCCTACAGACGGACAACCGCGAGACACGGAAAATTCGCCACGAGAGCCTAAATTCCAAATCGCTAAATTGGTACAAAGAACCTTCGCCACGGCTCCTTGTCCCAATTGTAAACGGTCTGAATATCCGAGAAATTCTTCGCCATAGGCGCGTTGGGCACGATTATATCGAGACCGTTTGATATAGACTGTTCCTCTGACTTCAGAGAGGATATTTAAGCTGCGGGATTGGGTCAATCCCGGTGCGGTTTGAGTGAGGGTTAAAAGAGTGAATAGTAGAGGGATTAATTTCCAGGGTTTGGACATGATTCTCCTGCCTTATTTAATTTTGTATGAGCTAAATGTAACCAGGTGTCTTCATCGCTATTGAGTCGGTTCCCTTGTTGACAACATAGTTTATATGCCTCTAATGCGCTGGGTTTGTCTTGTTTGTCGAGCGCCTGTGCGAGTACGCAATGGGCGGTTCCTTTGTTCTCAATCACCTCCGATGCGGCGGGATTCTTGGTGATGCCAACGGCGGCTAATAGGGTGTATTCTGCCTCTTCATCTCTGCCTTGGAGGAACCGCGTCCAGCCCATGTTTTTTAAGAGATTATAGCGCACATCCAGAGAGGTTTCTTGGTCTTCGGTTAACAATAGCCCTTTCTGTAAGAGGGCGGCGGCTTCTGGATATTTCTTCCGCTTCAGATACAGGCGACCGAGTTTATTATACGCGGCGGGCATATCCCCCCTGGCGGCGATTTGGTAATGCTTTCGCGCCTGGTCAAATTCTTGTAAATCTTCATAGACTAATCCTAAATTATAATGGGCGTTGACATTATCGGCATCTAAGGCGATCGCCCGCATATATTCCTGTTCCGCTGCGCCCACTTGCCCTTTATCATAATTCTCCCACCCCGTATTCGTATAAATTCGGGAAATATCGGGCAGCAATAACCAAAAATAACCGAGAAATACAGACAACAATAAGGTCGAACCCGCCCTGGCTTCTTCCCGCCAATGGAGAGGAATCCTCAATTTTGTCAAGAGTTGATCAAACCCTTCATGACCCGATTTGGTCAGTTCACTTTTTGCCTGTAATACCGCCAGAATACTAGGAAAAATAACCGCTGCGGCACCCGCTAATCCGGCACCCTGACTAAAAAAGCGACCCGCAATATTTACCAATAAACTCAAATTTGCCGTCCAACCGACAATCGTCACACTGCGCCACAACCAATCCAGTTGATCCCAGGGATGGGGTGGGGCGATGCGTTCTAAGCGCCACCACCAAGCATCAGCGGCGGGGTGGACACTTTCCCGCCATTGACTGAATTGTTCAGCGGTTTTGTAGTTTACTGCTTTAGCAATCACATCCACCTTTTCCCGCAGCCGTGCATCCAACGCAATCACTGTCTGCAACTGACTATTGGGAACGGGAGACTGCTGCTTTAGCGCCACCTGTACGGTATCTCTTGCATTCAGAATCGCTAGAATTTGTTCCACATCAATCGTGGCGTCAGCCTTATCCAGGCACTCAAGGGCAGCTTGATAGCTCTCCAGCGCTGTGTTTAGGGGAGTTGACATGGTTCCATTGACGTAGAGATAATAAGCGTTTCTATTCTGTCTAGTTTAAAGGGATTTTTCACTAAGATTTTACAAATGTTTGCTCAAGGATGTCAGCTTAAGGTAGGAAACCAATGCTGGCAAGCTTTTACACTGTGTCTATTTACTCCTGGACATTTCCCCCTCATCCCCTAACCCCTTCTCCCACCGTGGGGAGAAGGGGAACCGGATTCCTTTATTTCCCTCTCCCCGGCGTGGGAGACTAGCGGCGCGATCGCACTTTATCATCTGGTTCGATAAGCGATCGCGATACCGAGTATCTATAGACAATTAGGAGAGGCGATCGCACTTGATAAATATCCCCTATTTCCCCACTATGTATCTGTAAGGTAGCATCAACCTGCGCTCTTAATTCAATAGGCGATCGCACATTCTGATTATCTGCAATTCCGCCAATATCCATCCGTAGGGGCGCACCGACGTGCATTGGTGTCAACTTAAGCTCAACCCCTCACCCCCAGCCCCTCTCCCACGCCGGGGAGAGGGGAGCAAGAGCATCCGATCCCCCTTCTCCCCACGGTGGGAGAAGGGGTTAGGGGATGAGGGGGAAATGTTGAGGAGTAGATAGACACGGTGTAAAACCTTGCCAGCATTGGTTTTCGACCTTAAGTTGACACGGATGACCGACGTGCGCCCTTTGACACCGACGTGCGCCCTTTATTTAATGATGTGTGTCCTTTATTTAATGATGTGTGTCCCTTTATTTAATAATGTGCGCTCTTTATTTAATGATGTGTGTCCCTTTATTTAATAATGTGCGCTCTTTATTTAATGATGTGTGTCCCTTTATTTAATAATGTGCGCTCTTTATTTAATGATATGTACCCTTTATTAATGACCTGTACCCTATCTTCAATTAGCACTTTAAGCCATAGCATAGTCAGTGTGCTGTCGCACGTAGGGAGGATGAAAACCTAACACAATTTTATCTTTAGGAATTCCCGCCGTGACCAGTTCGTCCGTAATTCCATCCTCAGTTCCGTCAAAATGAATCCAGACCTTCCCATTGACAATTTGAACATGAATTAGACAATGATGAATACGTTTTTTCTTATCCCATCCTTCCTGCATTAGCAGAAATTGATTGTGGTCTTCGCTAACAATCAGCATATTATTAATGTCAGCATTGCTGGGATAAATTTTCGCATACTTTGAAATAATTATTTGAACAAAATACCGATATTGCTCTAGTGTATCCATTTCACAAGAACCTCATCAATTGAATTAAATATAATAAGTTTAATGGGATGATTAGCGAGAACAATTTGCACAATAGGTTCAGCGAAAAAATCAACATAGATTTCTTCTCGAATCGCCAGATATAAACGACGTTCTGGCTGTGACAGTGCTAAGAGTTCGGCGTAGAGGATATATTGCCCTATCGCATTTTGTAAGTCTTTGACGGGAGATGGACTAATGAAGCTTTTGACTTCAACAGCTATTTTTTCACCCTGACGTTCAGCGGTTAGGGGTTTTTCTGCGGCTAAGTCTACAAATACCTCGCGTTTGCCAACGGTTAAGGTTAATGGATCATCAGTAATTGTCCAGCCATCTTTCTCTAAGGCAGTCCTTACTGTATCGTGGTAGATGTCCTTTGCCATGCACTACTTCCTTGCTACCCGATTCCATTTTAAACTATTCCCGACCTGATTATCGGTGGGTTCGGTTGGATGGGTGATTAAAGAGTTACCGCCTTAATTAAAAAAGAAGGGCTAAGGTTCCTAATACCCAATTTAAATGCATGACAGCTTAATTAGGAAGCACGTCATCGAATAAAGGGCGCACGTCATCGAATAAAGGGCGCACGTCATCGAATAAAGGGCGCACGTCGGTGCGCCCCTACGTGGATTGACTTTATCCGTTCTAGGGATAAACTAAATGAATCATCTCAAGTTTGTATTGGATTGAACAAGGGAGACGACTAGGATGACAAATCAGAATACTCGACTCACTACACTCTTGTTTGCAGGATTATCTCTAGCTGGCTTATCCCTATCCCTCCCCCAAATCGCCCTAACTCAATCACCGCCTCCGTCTTCCCTCCCCCATCCAGACTCCCTCATCGCTAACTCCACCGATGACTTAGCGGAAGCCAACCGACTCAAGCAGCAAGTTGAACAACTCTACAATCAAGGGAAATATAATGAGGCGATTCCCTTAGCCGAACGGATGCTGAGGCTTTATCAGAGCGTTTATGGGGAAGACCATCTGGATATTACCTATAGCCTAAATTATTTAGGAATTCTGTACCGAAATCAAGGACGCTACACAGAAGCCGAACCCCTCTATCGCCAAGCTTTAGAGATGAAAAAACGCCTCCTGGGAGAAGAACATCCTCATGTGGCAACCTCCCTGAATAATCTGGCATATTTGTACGAAAGTCAAGGACGCTACACAGAAGCCGAACCCCTCTATCGCCAAGCCTTAGAGATGTATAAACGCCTCCTGGGAGAAGAACATCCTCTGGTAGCTACCTCCCTGAATAATCTGGCATATTTGTACGAAAGTCAAGGACGCTACACAGAAGCCGAACCCCTGTTGCGCCAAGCTTTAGAGATGAGAAAACGCCTCCTGGGACAGGATCATCCTGCTGTGGCAACTTCCCTGAATAATCTGGCAGGATCGTACCAAAGTCAAGGACGCTACACAGAAGCCGAACCCCTGTTGCGCCAAGCTTTAGAGATGAGTAAACGCCTCCTGGGAGAAGAACATCCTCATGTGGCACTTTCCCTGAATAATCTGGCAGCATTGTACGATAATCAAGGACGCTACTCTGAAGCCGAACCCCTCTATCGCCAAGCCTTAGAGATGAGAAAACGCCTCCTGGGACAAGAACATCCTGATGTGGCAACTTCCCTGAATAATCTGGCAGCATTGTACGATAATCAAGGACGCTACTCTGAAGCCGAACCCCTCTATCGCCAAGCCTTAGAGATGAGTAAACGCCTCCTGGGACAAGAACATCCTGATGTGGCAACTTCCCTGAATAATCTGGCAGGATTGTACTTATATCAAGGACGCTACTCTGAAGCCGAACCCCTCTATCGCCAAGCCTTAGAGATGAGTAAACGCCTCCTGGGAGAAGAACATCCTGATGTAGCACAATCCCTGAATAATCTAGCTCTACTCTACGCCAATCTCAATGACATCGACAATACCCTCACCTTCCTCCAACAAGGATTAAATGTCGAAGAATACAACCTCGCCTACAACCTCGCCTCTGGATTTGAACGCCAGAAACGGGATTACTTACAAACCCTATCTGGGAGTACCAATTTTGCTCCCTCGTTCCATCTCCATCATGCTCCCAATAATCCCAAAGCCGCTAACTTAGCCTTAACCACCATCTTCCGACGCAAGGGACGCATTTTAGATGTGTCCACCAATAGTCTGCAACGCCTGCGCCAAAACCTGACTCCTGAAAACCAGACATTATTAGATGAACTCTCTGAGGCTTATAGTCAACTGGCTAATCTAATATATAAGACATCAGACAATGATATAATCTCAGCTTCAGAAGACTACCGCACTCAACTCGCCTCGGTAGAACAACGAGTGCAACAATTGGAAAATCAACTGTCTCGCCACAGTGAACAATTCCGGATTGAATCGAAACCCGTCACTATCGAAACGATTCAACCTTTAATTCCCGACGATGCGGTATTAGTGGAACTGGTACGCTACTTTCCCTACAATCCCAGTGATGATAGTTATGATGCACCGCGTTATGCGGCTTACATTCTCTCCTCCACAGGAGAACCGGAAGCGATTGATTTAGGTGCAGCGGATACGATTGAGAAAAGAATAACGGATTTTCGCCAACTATTCCAAAACGGTACTCAACTTCCCATTCCCCTAATTCAACAATCGGCTCGTGCATTAGATAAAGTAATCATGGCACCAATTCGAGAAAAGCTTGGCAATTCTCGCCATATCCTGATTGCTCCCGATGGCGCTCTCAGTTTGATTCCCTTTGAAGCTTTAGTTGATGAAAGTAACCGCTATTTAGTGGAAACCTATTCCTTTACCTATCTTACCTCTGGACGGGACTTACTGCGACTACAAACCCCTTTTCCAAGTCACGATAATCCGGTACTGATTGCTGACCCCTACTTTCAGCGTCCCGGTGAATTCGTTGCTGACATTCGCTTTATTGATTTATCCCAAATAACCTTTGCTCCTCTCCCCGGAACCGCTGAGGAAGCTGAAGCGATTGGTCAGTTATTAAATATTACCCCATTAATGGGAAATCGAGCAACAGAACGAGCGGTAAAACAGGTCAATAGTCCCTCAATTTTACATATTGCCACTCACGGCTTCTTTGAATCCAATCCCCAATCCGAAGCTGGAGCAGACACAATTAATAATAACCCTTTACTCCTATCTGGATTAGTCTTAGCCGGATACAGCGTAGGCGGTGACGATGGCGGAGAGGATGGGATTCTCACGGCGCAGGAAGTCTCAGCCTTAGATTTAGTCGGAACCAAGTTAGTGGTGTTATCCGCTTGTGATACAGGATTAGGAAATATTGATGCAGGGGAAGGAATCTATGGATTACGGCGGGCGTTAGTCTTAGCGGGGGCGGAGAGTCAGGTGATGAGTTTGTGGAAGGTTTCCGATACGGCGACGAAGGATTTAATGGTGAACTACTATCAGAAATTAAGGGAAAATCAGGGACGCAGTGAGGCGTTGCGTCAGACGCAGTTGGAGATGATAGAGAGTGGAGAATATCAGCATCCGTATTATTGGGCGGCGTTTATTCCTTCGGGGGATTGGACACCGATGGAGCGATGATTTTTATGGGGGGATAATGTAGGGGCGCACTGAGGTTATGCGTTTTAAGTTAAAGAAACCCCTCTCCCCCAACCCCTCTCCCACTCTGGGGAGAGGGGAGCAAGAATGTAGGGGCGGGTTTAGGGACTCAATTGGGTGGCTTAACGATAACTGAACAACAAAACCCGCCCTTTATTTAATGGCGCTTTTGAACTCAATTTGTTCAAGGGTTCTGTAATTTAAGCAAAGATAGGCTAAGGTTCTCTTACTACAAACTACGAACATCGGTGGGTTACAGCGGATACTTCATTGAATGGTTATTCGACTCTATTAAATGCCGCCTAACCCACCCTACGTCACTAATGTAAATAAAAAATATCAATCTATTGTAGGGGCGGGTTTAGGAACTCAATTGGGTGGCTTAACGATAACTGAACAACAAAACCCGCCCTTTATTCAATGGCGCTTTTGAACTCAATTTGTTCAAGGGGTTGTAATTTAAGCAAAGATAGGCTCGCATCCCTTACGACAAACTACAAACTTTAGAAATTCCTCACCTGAACATCGGTGGGTTAGGTTGGACACTTAATTGAATGGTTATTCGCTTCGATTAAATGCCGCCTAACCCACCCTACGACACTAATGTAAAAATATCAATCTATTGTAGGGGCGGGTTTAGGGACTAAATTGGGTGGCTTAACCATAAATGAACAACAAAACCCGCCCTTTATTCAATGGCACTTTTAAACTCAATTTGTTCAAGGAATCTGTAATTTAAGCAAAGATAGGCTAAGGTTCTCTTACGACAAACTACAAACTTTAGAAATTCCTCACCTGAACATCGGTGGGTTAGGTTGGACACTTAATTGAATGGTTATTCGCTTCGATTAAATGCCGCCTAACCCACCCT
Source organism: Coleofasciculus chthonoplastes PCC 7420 (assembly GCF_000155555.1). Classification (GTDB taxonomy): domain Bacteria; phylum Cyanobacteriota; class Cyanobacteriia; order Cyanobacteriales; family Coleofasciculaceae; genus Coleofasciculus; species Coleofasciculus chthonoplastes_A. The sequence continues at coordinate 308,579 of NZ_DS989842.1, read as the reverse complement.
ACGACACTAATGTAAAAATATCAATCTATTGTAGGGGCGGGTTTAGGGACTCAATTGGGCTAGTTAACGATAACTGAACAACAAAACCCGCCCTTTATTCAATGGCGCTTTTAAACTAAATTTGTTCAAGGGGTTGTAATTTAAGCAAAGATAGGCTCGCATCCCTTACGACAAACTACAAACCTTTAAAATTCCTCACCTGAACATCGGTGGGTTACAGCGGATACTTAATTGAATGGTTATTCGCTTCGATTAAATGCCGCCTAACCCACCCTACGACACTAATGTAAATAAAAAATATCAATCTATTGTAGGGGCGGGTTTAGGGACTAAATTGGGTGGCTTAACCATAAATGAACAACAAAACCCGCCCTTTATTCAATGGCGCTTTTGAACTCAATTTGTCCCAGGGTTCTGTAATTTAAGCAAAGATAGGCTAAGGTTCTCTTACTACAAATTACGAACATCGGTGGGTTACTGCGGACACTTAATTGAATGGTTATTCGCTTCGATTAAATGCCGCCTAACCCACCCTACGGCACTAATGTAAATAAAAAATATCAATCTATTGTAGGGGCGGGTTTAGGGACTCAATTGGGTGGCTTAACGATAACTGAATAACAAAACCCGCCCTTTATTCAATGGCGCTTTTGAACTCAATTTGTTCAAGGGGTTGTAATTTAAGCAAAGATAGGCTAAGGTTCTCTTACTACAAACTACGAACATCGGTGGGTTACAGCGGATACTTCATTGAATGGTTATTCGACTCTATTAAATGCCGCCTAACCCACCCTACGGCACTAATGTAAATAAAAAATATCAATCTATTGTAGGGGCGGGTTTAGGAACTAAATTGGGCTAGTTAACGATAACTGAACAACAAAACCCGCCCTTTATTCAATGGCACTTTTGAACTCAATTTGTCCCAGGGTTCTGTAATTTAAGCAAAGATAGGCTCGCATCCCTTACGACAAACTACAAACTTTTAAAATTCCTCACCTGAACATCGGTGGGTTACAGCGGATACTTCATTGAATGGTTATTCGCTTCTATTAAATGCCGCCTAACCCACCCTACGACACTAATGTAAAAATATCAATCTATTGTAGGGGCGGGTTTAGGGACTAAATTGGGTGGCTTAACCATAAATGAACAACAAAACCCGCCCTTTATTCAATGGCGCTTTTAAACTCAATTTGTTCAAGGGTTCTGTAATTTAAGCAAAGATAGGCTAAGGTTCTCTTACGACAAACTACGAACATCGGTGGGTTACTGCGGATACTTCATTGAATGGTTATTCGACTCTATTAAATGCTGCCTAACCCACCCTACGGCACTAATGTAAATAAAAAATATCAATCTATTGTAGGGGCGGGTTTAGGGACTCAATTGGGCTAGTTAACGATAACTGAATAACAAAACCCGCCCTTTATTCAATGGCGCTTTTAAACTAAATTTGTTCAAGGGGTTGTAATTTAAGCAAAGATAGGCTCGCATCCCTTACGACAAACTACAAACTTTTAAAATTCCTCACCTGAACATCGGTGGGTTACAGCGGATACTTCATTGAATGGTTATTCGCCTCGATTAAATGCCGCCTAACCCACCCTACCTTTTTTGGATCAAATGGTTTACCTTTGCTCTTTTTTTTGAGAGAAAAGGGTGTTTATTTTATTAATTTTGTTATATTATTATCACAAGCACATAAGATAGCCAAGATACTATGAGATATTTACCGCCTCAATTCGATACCTGCTACACCGCCGAAACCACAGCCCAGCAAGGGTTAGAGGATGTTGGCGTTACCCAACTCCTCTCCCATCTCAAGCACTACAGCGACGTTGACTTCGATGCATCCCAAATGCATCTAACCGATGCTGAAGTCAAAATCCTCGCCAAACTGTTTATTCAGCAGTTAACCCAAAGCCTCAACGGTAAACTCATCGCTGGCGCATTAAATACCCTGCGTCATGGTGAGGAGATGGAGGAGCAGGGGGAGCAGGGGGAGCAGGGGGAGCAGGGGGAGAATTGTTACAATCGCCATTTGCCATTCCCTACCCCCCGCTACAAAGAAGGCGATCGCGTTCAATGGAAAACTCCAAATCCTGATTGGGGCGTGATTCTGGGGCGCTTCTATGAATATAATCACGATGGCAATCAGTGGACGATATGCTACCTGATTCAACTCGCCCCCGATTCGCCGAGTGCAGCTTGGATCACCGCAGATATGGCTTGGGAAGAGGACTTGGAAAAAATGCCCGATACTGTTGCAGTCAGCGAAGAGAATAGCTATTCCTACCTTTATTCCAGCCAGTCTCGCCGTGCAATAGTCACGCCATCTCTGCGTAGCCCCAGAGGACGCTACAATACCGACTATCCCCACCAGCCTCGCCCGATTACTCGGCGTGAACAGTACATCATTGACCTTTATTGTTACTGTGAATTAGGGATGACACCCAGGGACTTTTATGCTAAATGGGATGTCACCTATGAACAAATTTCTCATATTTGCGATCGCTCTCTAGGAACCGTACAATGTTGGTTTAACCGAGGTCAAGGACATCGCCCTCCTAAACCCGTTGATTTGCGCCATTTGGCAATTATGGATTTTTTGTTAGAGCATTTTGAAGAGATTCCGGAAAAACTTAGAACTATCCTGTGTTCTCCATAATCGGTGGGTATTTGTAGGGGCGCACGTCTATGCGCCCTTTATTGAATGACGCTTTTGAACCTAACCCACCCAACGCGATCAAGAAATTATGACTTTTTGCAATTCAGTATCAGACTATACTGTTTTTTTGAAGCATTTTCCGACAAAACTCAACCCTTAACTAAATTAAAGCCAAATCCCCCAAATCTTATCGTTTTGTTAAAGCGTGGCTTGTACTTCTGGTGGAGTTGGTTTATCGTAATCCAACAAGCTGATGGTGTCACAGCGGAGATACCCGCCGTTAAGGTAAAAGGCAGAAGGCTCCGAGACTCCAAGGCAGAAGGTAGAATAAAAAACGCTTGTATAGTAAGCTGTTGCACCTTTTTCCACTGGATACTGATTTCCGCTACGTTACACCAGATAGCTTTCCAACCTCTACACTGAAAAACGGGCGCAAGGATGGTGCCCCTACAACCCTCGTCGTTTTTGGGTCATTTTGAGATGAAAAGCAACCAACTGCCGAAAAAACAAGGTTTATACGATCCACAGTTTGAACACGATGCTTGCGGTGTCGGATTCGTCGTGCAGATGAAGGGGAATAAGTCCCACGATATCGTGGAACAAGGGCTAACGATTCTGGCAAACCTGGAACATCGCGGCGCGTGTGGTTGTGAACCGAACACTGGAGACGGTGCGGGGATTTTAATCCAAATCCCAGATCAGTTTATGCGGAAAGTCGCCGCCGCCGATAACATTACCCTACCGGAAGCGGGTGAATATGGAGTGGGGGCGATTTTTACCTCCCCTGATTCAATGATTCGCCAGCAGAGTCGCCAGATTTTTGAGAAAATTGCCACCGAAGAAGGGCAAAGAGTTCTAGGATGGCGGGATGTTCCCGTGGATGACTCCCCCCTGGGAAGTATCGCTAAACTGGGTGAACCCTTTATGCAACAGGTGTTCCTCCAGCGTTCCCCCAACCTAACTGATGATTTAGCCTTTGAACGGAAACTCTATGTGATCCTGAAACGGGCGGAAAAAGAAATTAGCCAGTCAGAGGTTGACCCCTGTTGGTATACAGCCAGCCTCTCCTGTCGGACGATTGTGTACAAAGGGATGCTGACGCCGATACAGGTGGGACAATATTATCCCGAACTCCATGATCCGGATCTCAAAAGCGCCCTAGCCTTGGTGCATTCCCGGTTTAGTACCAACACCTTCCCCAGTTGGGAACGCGCCCACCCCTATCGCTACATCGCCCATAATGGGGAAATTAATACCTTACGGGGTAATATTAACTGGATGCACGCCCGACAGTCGCTGTTTAAGTCTGAGTTGTTTGGCGATGACTTAGAGAAAATTCAGCCCGTTATTGATTTAGAGGGGAGTGACTCGGCGATATTCGATAACTCCCTAGAAATGTTAGTTCTTTCTGGGCGTTCTTTACCCCATGCGGTAATGATGATGATTCCCGAACCTTGGACAAATCATGAGTCGATGAGTGCGGAGACAAAGGCATTCTATGAGTATCACTCCTGTCTGATGGAACCCTGGGATGGTCCTGCGTCTATCGCCTTTACCGATGGTACGACGATTGGGGCAGTTTTGGATCGGAATGGGTTGCGTCCATCGCGGTATTATGTGACCAAGGATGATCGGGTAATTATGGCATCGGAAGCCGGAGTTTTACCCGTGGAACCCGAAGACGTGGCGTTTAAAGGGCGCTTGCAACCCGGGCGGATGTTCTTGGTGAATATGGAAGAGGGGCGGATTATTGCTGATGAGGAATTGAAACAGGCAATTATTACCGAACATCCCTACCAAGAGTGGATTGACGAATACATGGTCGAACTGGCACAGTTAAAAGATGCGCCAGAAGTCCCCCAATCGGAACCCGACACCCTAATTCAACGACAAATCGCATTCGGCTATACCTTCGAGGAATTGCGGATGCTAATGGCACCAATGGCACAGAATGGGGTAGAAGCTGTGGGTTCCATGGGTTCAGATACGCCGTTGGCGGTGTTATCCGATCGCCCGAAGTTACTTTACAATTATTTCCAGCAACTGTTTGCCCAAGTCACCAATCCCCCGATTGATTCGATTCGGGAAGAAATTATCACCTCAGCGGAAACCACAATTGGTTCAGAACGCAATTTACTCGAACCCGAACCCCAGAGTTGTCATTTAATTGAACTGAAAACGCCGATTTTAAACAACGAGGAATTGGCAAAGCTGAAATATGTCTCCGAAGGGGAGTTTAAATCCATTACCCTTCCGATTCTATTTGACCCCAAGGCTGGGGTGAAGGGATTGGAAACGGCGATGGAGGAGATTTTCGCCAAAGCGGATAGTGCGATCGCCGACGGGACGACTATAATTATTTTGAGCGATCGCGGCATTGACAAAGACCATGCACCCATCCCGGCTTTACTGGCGGTGGCTGGGTTACATCACCACCTAATCCGCAAAAAAACCCGCACCAAAGTGGGAATCGTCTTAGAATCCGGCGAACCTCGCGAAGTTCATCATCATGCGCTGCTTATCGGGTATGGTTGCGGTGGGATTAATCCCTATCTGATGTTTGAAACCATTGACGATATGATCAGTCAGGGTTTGCTGGAAAATATTGATCGCAAAACAGCCCAGAAAAACTATATCAAAGCCGCCACCAAAGGGGTAATTAAAGTCGCCTCCAAGATTGGCATTTCCACCATCCAAAGCTATCGCGGTGCCCAAATCTTTGAAACCATTGGACTCAAACAAGCACTTGTTGATAAATACTTTACTTGGACAGCTACTCGGATTGAAGGGGCGGATTTAGACGTAATTGCCCAAGAAGCCATTATGCGTCATAGTTACGCTTTCCCAGACCGAGAAGTGAATGGACATACCCTAGATGCAGGCGGGGAATATCAGTGGCGCAAAGACGGGGAAGCACACCTATTAAGTCCGCAAACCATCCACGCCCTGCAAAATGCCGTGCGTCAGGGTAGCTATGACCTGTATAAAGAATACGCTACCCTAATTAATGAGCAGACCAAGCAACATTTTACCCTACGCGGACTCCTACAATTCAAAAAACGCGACCCCATTCCCTTAGAAGAAGTGGAACCCGTGGAGGCGATTACCCGACGCTTCAAAACTGGGGCGATGAGTTATGGTTCCATCTCCAAAGAAGCCCACGAATCCCTAGCCATCGCCATGAACCGAATTGGCGGAAAATCCAATACCGGGGAAGGCGGAGAAGATCCCGAACGCTATACCTGGACAAATGAAAATGGCGATTCTAAGAACAGCGGGATAAAACAAGTCGCATCGGGGCGGTTTGGCGTCAACAGTTTGTATTTGTCTCAAGCCAAGGAACTCCAAATCAAGATGGCGCAGGGGGCGAAACCGGGAGAAGGGGGACAGTTACCGGGGCGCAAGGTGTATCCTTGGATTGCCAAAGTCCGCAACTCGACGCCGGGAGTCGGCTTAATCTCACCCCCACCGCACCACGATATCTACTCAATTGAAGACTTAGCCGAGTTAATTCATGACTTGAAAAACGCCAACCGCAACGCCCGGATTAATGTGAAACTGGTGTCTGAGGTGGGGGTAGGAACGATCGCGGCGGGGGTTGCCAAAGCCCATGCGGATGTGGTACTCATTTCGGGTTTTGATGGCGGAACGGGTGCATCACCGCAAACCTCGATTAAACACGCCGGATTACCCTGGGAATTAGGGGTGGCGGAAACCCATCAAACTCTGGTATTGAACGATTTGCGATCGCGGATTGTGGTGGAAACCGATGGTCAAATGAAAACCGGGCGCGATGTGGTCATGGCGGCGCTGTTAGGGGCAGAGGAATTTGGCTTCTCTACCGCACCTCTAGTGACCCTGGGCTGCATTATGATGCGAGTTTGTCAAAAAAACACCTGTCCGGCGGGAATTGCCACCCAGAACCCGGTGCTGCGTCAGAGTTTCATCGGCAATCCGGATCATACAGTAAACTTCATGACCTTTGTCGCCCAAGAAGTGCGGGAAATCATGGCACAACTGGGATTCCGCACCCTAAATGAAATGGTAGGGCGTGTGGATGTCTTAGAAGCGAAGCCGGCGGTGGATCATTGGAAGGCTAAGGGATTGGATTTATCCCAGATTCTCTATCAACCGGATGTAGGACCCGAAATTGGGCGCTACTGTCAGATTCCCCAGGATCATGGGCTGGATAAGTCCCTGGATATGAGGGTTCTGCTAGATTTATGCAAAGGCGCGATCGCCAAGGGTGAAAAAGTAACCGCTACCCTACCGATTCAGAATACCAATCGGGCGGTTGGCACGATTTTAGGCAATGAAATCACCAAGCGCCATTGGCAGGGGTTACCGGAGGATACCATCCATCTGCATTTCCAAGGAAGTGCGGGTCAAAGCTTTGGCGCATTTGTCCCCAAGGGTGTCACCTTAGAACTCGAAGGAGATGCCAATGACTACTTTGGCAAAGGATTATCTGGAGGTAAATTAATCCTCTATCCCCCCGCCCGTTCCACCTTTGTCCCCCGTGAAAATATCATCGTCGGGAATGTCGCCCTCTATGGCGCAACGGCGGGTGAAGTCTATATTCGGGGAATGGCTGGTGAACGGTTCTGTGTTCGCAACTCAGGGGTTAACGCGGTAGTGGAAGCCGTGGGTGATCATGGCTGCGAATATATGACGGGCGGTAAAGTAGTGGTTTTGGGTCCAACTGGGCGCAACTTTGCGGCGGGAATGAGTGGCGGTGTCGCCTATGTGTTGGATGAGAAAGGTGATTTTGCTACTCGTTGCAATACCCAGATGTCCGACTTAGAGAAACTGGAAGATGAGGAGGAAATTGAAATCATCCACCAAATGATTGCTAAACACGTCGAGTACACCAAGAGTCAATTAGGGTTAACTATCTTGGCAAATTGGACAGAAATGGTGCCGAAGTTTGTCAAGGTGATACCGAAGGATTACAAGCGGGTATTGGCTTGTCTGCATAAAGCTGAGGAAGCGGGGTTAAGTGGCGATGATGCGCTGACGGCGGCGTTTGAAGAAAACGCCCGCGATTTAGCCCGGATTAGCGGTAGCTAGTGCTTACCGTAGTGGACTGACCCAGCTTAGGACTTTGTTTGTAGTGAGAACTTTAGTTCTCTAACGCCTAGCTGGAGAGGGCTAAAGCCCTCACTACGTACCCAATCTATTGCACCATTTTAGCTGAGTCACGCCAGTAGGGTGCGTTAGCGTAGCGTAACGCACCATTTCCCAAGGATTTGATCACAGGGCGACCCGAGTCAATTGAATGGACACCATTTTTCATTGATGCAGGCGGGTCGCCCCTACAGCCATAAACGGTTCTTTTCCATGCAATGAAATTCGAGATTAACTTTACTCCTATAGCTGCCAATCATATACGCGCCTATAGAAAATTTGCCCAAAAAACTATTCTTGATTCTATCGAAGCACAGCTATCCAATGAACCCACACTAGAAACTAGAAACAGAAAACGACTGGGAGAAAATGAACTATCCGATTGGGAACTGCGAGTGGATAACTATCGGGTTTTCTATGATGTAGTTATAGAAGACGATTCCTGTATCGTTCAGATCAAGGCTGTGGGACACAAAGAACACAATACACTTTACATTGGTGGTAAAGAGGTTCAGATATGAAAATTATCAACGTAGAAAGTGGACAACTTACGCTAGATGAGGTCATGACGCTGGCACAAGGAGAAGCTATCGTTTTACGCAAGCCCGACGGCGCACTGTTTGCCCTCGCCCCCGTCGATGAGTTTGCGGTGGAAGTGGAACTACTGAAACATAATACTGAATTTATGGCATTTTTAAGAGAACTATCTCAGGAAAAAGCAACCATTTCACTGCAATCATTGCGAGAAGAATTGGGGTTATAACGATTGCTATTTGAACGGCGACTAGAGCCATGAATAGAGGATACCATGGATTACGAACTTTATTCAGACGTTATCTTGCTTGGCGATAGTCCTGAAGCTGGACTTTATGCAGGTGATATCGGTACAGTTGTCGAAAAACATAACGTTGCTGAATTAGAAACGGGTTATAGTGTTGAATTCTTTGATAGGTTAGGCAATACCGTAGCCGTTATGACTCTACCTGCAAGTTCCCTCCGTTCACCAACTCATGCAGACCGACCAACGGTTAGAGACTGTATCTCTGATTTATGACCGATGAATTCCCAATCTTACTGGTTACGCAAGAAGCGTATGAAGCCTCCTCAAATGAAACGTTAGGGAGTAAATATAAATTTTGGTTCTACCACAAAGAACTTGGTCGTTGTCTTTATAAGCAAAGCCGACCTAACCTGGGGGAAGATTGGGCAGAAAAAGTCGCCTCAGAATTATGTAAACTCTTGGGACTTCCCCATGCGGTTTACGAATTGGCTTTCACTTGGAAAGGCGATCGCGGTGTCGTTTCACCTAACTTTTTACCGAAATCGGGGACGCTGGTTCATGGTAACGAACTGCTTTCCTCAATTGTGCCGAACTATCCGGCGTTTGGGACGTATGGTATATCACAACATACAATAGATAGAGTATTGAGGGTGATTGCCGGGGAATCTGTCCATTTACCGATTGATTGGACACCGCCCTCTGGTATCCAAACAGCAGTAGATGTGTTTGTTGGTTATCTGCTGCTAGATGCGTGGATTGGCAATGGCGATCGTCACCATGAAAACTGGGGAATTGCTCGCATGAAAACAGCATCAGCGTCCGCTGAAACTGAACACCTAGCACCAACCTATGACCATGCTTCCAGTTTAGGACGCGATCTCTCTGACGAGCAAAGGCAGAAACGCTCAGTTCAGGCTTATGCCAATAAATGTTTTTCGGCGTTTTATGGCAGTGTTGATGATAGAAAAACGCTTAAAACCTTTGATGTGTTCTCACTGGTGGCTCATCGCTATCCCCAAGCGGCTTCTGTGTGGTTAGCGCGGCTAGAAACGATCCAAAAGGCTAATACTTTAGCCATCTTTAATCGCATTAACCGATCGCGCATTTCTCCCGAAGCCATCAACTTTGCTCAGGAGATTCTGGACATCAATAAACATCGGCTACTTACCTTGAGGAAAACACGACCTTGAAAACACCAAAAACACTATTTTTAGCTTGGCAAGATCCGATTAGTCGCTATTGGTTCTCGATTGGTCGGTTAACCTTTGATGGAAGAGTTTATCAATTTGTTTATACTCAAGGGGTAAAAGAGGCGGAAGCCAAATGTGCTTTTCAGCCATTATCTTCGTTTCCGTACTTAGATGAAGTTTATACATCAACTCAATTATTCCCCGTTTTTGCGAATCGGTTAATGTCGCGATCGCGTCCAGATTATTCTAGTTTTATGGAATGGTTAAATATTCCCAAGGATGAACATGACCCCATGACAATTTTAGCCCGCAGTGGTGGGGAACGAGAAACCGATACACTCGCCGTTTTTCCTTGTCCAGAAATTGACGCACAAGGACAGTATCATTTATATTTTTTCTCCCATGGGCTGCGGCATTTGCCAAGCTGTGCCATTGAGCGGATTAATCAGTTTGAATCGGGTGAAAAATTATGGTTAGCTCACGAATTTCAAAATCCTTACGATGCTCAAGCTTTAATTTTAAACACAGAAGACCACTACATTGTCGGCTATTGTCCGCGATATTTGCTGGCAGAAATGTTTGAGTTAATTCGACACAAGTTAAACCTAGAGGTACAGGTAGAACGTGTGAATAAACCTCCAAAACCACTTCAGTTTCGGTTATTGTGTAAAATAACTGTTCAGGCGAGCCATGATTATCATCCTTTCTCTAATCCTCACTATCAACCCCTGATAGCAGGATTTGCGCGATCGCGTCCTCATTCTCAGCTAAACTGTTAGATAGGTTAACCATTTTCATAGGTAATAACAAGGGTTGATATGTCGTTATTTCAAGATTTAAAGAGAGCCTTGAAATAAATTTCAGGCTCAAAGCTAAAGTAAGCTAAAGCTTACTGAATTATTGTATCAGGTTATTAACCCGTTTTAACGGGTTTTAGCTCTTAGCCCGTAGACGCGGAGCGGCTTCTCTTCGAGTATTTTAATTCAGGGCTGACTATCAACCCCTGATGGCAGAATTTGCGCGATCGCGTCCTCATTCTCAGCTAAACTGTTAGATGGGTTAATCATTTTGCCTGATACCCAATCAAGATTAATCTATCGTGATTTGGGCAAGACTGATCCAATAATTTTATTATTGTAACCTATTGGATATTTCCCTAAATGTTACAAACACCATCCCCAACGCTTACCCTAGCCGAATTTCTCCAACAACCCGAAACCCAACCCGCCAGGGAATATATTGATGGCAAAATTGTACAGAAGCCAATGCCCAAAACTCGCCACTCTCGACTTCAGAGTAAGTTAATTCAATCGATTAATAATATTAGCGAAGCCGAACAACTTGCTTATGCGTTTCCTGAATTGCGTTGCACCTTTGGCGGACGGTCAATTGTTGCCGATATAGCGGTTCTGCGGTGGGAACATATTCAGTTTGATCAACAGGGCGAACCCCTTGATGATGTGGTCATCCCACCAGATTGGATGATTGAAATTCTCTCACCCAACCAAAGTTCTAATCAAGTTACAGGTAATATTCTGCACGCGCTCCAATATGGGTGTCAATTGGGATGGCTACTTGACCCCGATGACCGTTCAATTTTAGTGTTTCTGCCTCAACAACAACCAGAGTTACGGAATAATTGTGATGCGTTAATTGGGTTAGAAGGCATTCCATTAGCGTTAACCGTTGAGCAAGTTTTTGGTTGGTTAAAAATGAAAAAATAGCATTTTTATGAGTGTTTTATTGTGGGGGTGGGGCGGTGTCAGGTATCGGAAACGTAGAACCCGCAAGGCTTCGAGAATTTTGCCTCTGTTGTAAATCGTTACAATCCGCTGAAACCTTTATAGGTTAAATTTTACAAATCTCGACGCGAGAGAAGAGGTACCCACCACCCCTAAGCCCCGAATTATACCACAACCACCCGTAACAATCCCACAGCCGGGAGATGCCCCTGGGGGGCATGGGGACTAAAGGTAAAGTTCTCATAGTTTAACCAACTATTATTCACACGCAAACCCACGGTATCACCAAACTTTTTATAGATGTCATAATCATACACGCTTGGTTGACCCCCTACACTCTGCCAAATTCGCTTCTGCACAGAAAAACCAAAGCGTCCATTGCTGTATTTTACCCAGAGACGGTCAATTGTTTGTAGGTCGGTGCAAGGAAATTTTTCTATATCTTCTCTTTCTACATTCCACCAGCTTTCTTTGCCAATTACAGCCAGCATTTTATCTGAGGTTTCTCTATCTGCTGCTTTCCACTCTCCAGCAGCTAATAAATCTCGCAGTCGGCGGTAATCGATGCCGCATTTTGAATTAAACTCCTCTCCCGGATTCTGGGGAATCAATACCTGTAACCATTCCGACACCGATTGAGGGCGATTCTCTGGCTGTAGTTCCATTCCCGTCAAAATCCCTTGATTCACCCTATCACTGACATTTGAATTCAGCGCCTGTGGTGGTTGTAATGAATCCCGCACCACTCGCATAAATGCTGGCGGTGGTACTTTTGTCGTCAATAAACAATACAGCGTCGCCGCTAACCCATACACATCCGTATATTCTCCCCGATGTGCTTGCTCATCATACTGCTCAAGCGGGGCAAAACCCGGCGTGACATGAACGCTATGGGTTTGAGTAAGATTAGGGATAAATTCTCTAGCAATACCAAAATCAATCAGTACCGCTTCTGATACGCCAGAACGCACCATGATATTCTGGGGTTTTAAATCCCGATGCAATAAGCCCTTATCGTGAACTACCGTCAACGCTTCCCCAATCTGCTTTATATAAGCTAATGCTTCAGCTTCCGATAAAGGATGACGATTTCTCACCCGCCGCCATAAATCTTCCCCCTGGATATATTCCATGGCGATACAAGGGAGTGATTGTTCATGGAAGACATTTTCAATCTGGACAATATGCGGGTGTCTACATACAGCTAATCGGGTAGCTTCCCGCTCAAAATCTCGCTCGTATTTATCGCGAAAATCGATAAAGTCTGGGCTAGTCATCACCTCGTCTTTCAGGGTTTTGATGACGAGGGGGTTGCCTTTTCTGTCTTTTGCCAGGTAGGTGATACCAAAGCCACCTTGACTGAGTTTGCGTTCAATGACGTAGCGATGACCGTATAATTGCTGTCCCTTGAGCCAGACCATTGATGATTTTTGCGATAATCCTGTCTTGATTGTGCCACAATCGCTGGATGGCATCAGGATGTTTGTTGATTAGGGGTGTCATAGTTTAGCTGTTCGGCATTTAAACCTTAATGTCAATAATGGCGAAATCCTTGTAGTGCGAGCATCTTGCTCGCTACCTATTCCCAATTTAAATGCATGACAGCTTAAGCTATAACCCCCTCACCCCCAACCCCTCTCCCACCCCCCTCGTTCCCCCCTACAAGAGGGGGGATGACAAAGGATGCTATCGCTTTTTTTGCACGGGAGAGGGGAGCAAGAGAAGATATAGCCGACTACATTTTCTATTATTAATACTTCCGGTTCCCCTTCTCCCTTGATGGGAGAAGGGGTTAGGGGAAGAGGGTGAAAATTGCTTCCCTATAGATACAGTTTAATCCCACAATTAACCAACAGCAAAATCGGTAAACTGCCGCATATAAGGACTATGAAATCCTAATACTATATCCTCTCGATTTACGCCCAATTCCATTAACTCATCGGCTAAATGTGCCTCAGTATTATTAAGCTGTATCCATACCTTACCATCCGGCTTAATATCGATATGCATTGAGCAACTGTGGATTCGTCTCTCATTGTGCCAACCCACACTCACCACTTGATAATGGTCGCGTTCGGTGTCAAAAATTGTTTGTACGTCCACCTGTACGTTTATCGGTTTATAGCTGCCATATTTAGTTAAGACTTGCTGGACAGATTGACGATATTGTTCTAGTTTATCCATTGCACAATTATTCAGTTTACAGAATTTTAGCTTAAGTCAGTACCATTCAAATTAAGTTTAAATTGATTAGGAGTCATGCCACGCCAGCCTCGTGAATTCCAACCTGGATACTCATACCATATCACCGTTCGCTGTAATAATCGTGAGTTTCGTCTCACCCGCTTGGAATGTCGGAAAGTATTACTGTATGCCATCAAAAAAGCACAATATAAATACAGGTTTAAACTGTATGGGTTGTGTATCATGAGTAATCACATCCATTATCTGCTTGAACCGGAGCAATGCGACGATTTACCCAAAATCATGCACTGGCTAAATTGGTATACGGCTATGTGTTTTAATCGGATGCTGAATCGTACTGGGCATTTTTGGGAAAAACGCTATCATAGTACAGGTTTTGATAATAGGGATAAACGTAGGGCATTAAATACGTTACGCTACATCCACGCTAATCCTAAATCTGCCGGGATGCAGCAGGGCTTTTTTTATGATTTCAGTAATTATGGTATTCATGACAGACTGGGTGATGATGGATTGACGCAATGGCATCCAGCGTTTTTATCTTTGGGGAAGACATTAGATGAATGTGCGGCAAAGTATCGCGGATTCTGCAAAAAATATCGCCCTCAACCAAAACCTGAAAAGCGAAATCATTGGGGAAGTCGGTTGTTAGCGGGATTGAGTGTTAAGGGAAAACCGAAAAAGTCATCGCCAGGACAAATGCTTCTACCTTGGGCGCAGTGGGAAGCGCCGGAGGGGGAAGTACATGAGGTGGCTGACAAGTTTGTCTTGGCTAATTGTTTTAATCCCCAGGTAGCTTCTTTGGCTTTGGGGCGGTGCCAGGTATCGTGCCAGGTATCGGAAACGTAGAACCCGCAAGACTTCGTGGATTTTGCCTCTGTTGTAAATTGTTACATTCGGCAGAAACCTTTATATGTTACATTTTACAAGTCTCGAGGCGAGAGAAGAGATAAAAAAACATGCTACACTCTTCTTCTTGATCATGCCACCTCACTACACTCCACTGGGAGATGCCCCTGGGGGGCATGGGGACTAAAGGTAAAGTTCTCTAAGTTTAACCAACTATTATTCACACGCCAGCCCACGGTATCACCAAACTTAATATAGATGTCTATCATCAAATCAAAAACGCCTGGTTGACCCCCTACACTTTGCCAGATTCGCTTTTGCACAGAAAAACCAAAGCGTCCGTTACTGTATTTTACCCAGAGACGGTCAATCGTTCGCAGGTCAGTACAAGGAAATTTTTCTATATCTTCTCTTTCAACATTCCACCAGTTTTCTTTGCCAATTACCGCCAGCATTTTATCGGAGGTTTCTTTATCTGCTGCTTTCCACTCTCCAGCAGCTAATAAATCTCGCAGTCGGCGGTAATCGATACCACATTCTGAACTCAAATCATCACCCGGATTCTGGGGAATCAATACTTGTAACCATTCCGACACCGATTGAGGGCGCTTTTCTGGTTGTAGTTCCATCCCTGCCAAAATCCCTTGATTCACCCTATCGCTGACATTTGAATTCAGCGCTTGTGGCGGTTGCAACGAATCCCGCACCACTCGCATAAATGCTGGCGGTGGTACTTTTGTCGTCAATAAACAATACAGCGTCGCCGCTAACCCATACACATCTGTATATTCTCCCCGATGCGCTTGCTCATCATACTGCTCAAGCGGCGCAAACCCTGGTGTGACATGAACACTATGGGTTTGAGTAAGATTAGGGATAAACTCCCTAGCAATGCCAAAATCAATGAGTACCGCTTCTGATACACCAGAACGCACCATAATATTTTGGGGTTTTAAATCTCGATGCAATAATCCTTTGTCATGAACTACCGTCAACGCTTCCCCAATCTGCTGGATATAACCTAATGCTTCAGCTTCTGATAAAGGATGGCGATTTCTCACCCGTCGCCATAAGTCTTCCCCCTGGATATATTCCATGGCGATACAGGGGAGTGATTGTTCATGAAAAACATTTTCAATCTGGACAATATGCGGGTGTCTACATACAGCTAATCGGGTAGCTTCCCGCTCAAAATCTCGCTCGTATTTATCGCGAAAATCGATAAAGTCTGGGCTAGTCATCACCTCGTCTTTCAGAGTTTTGATGACGAGGGGATTGCCTTTTCTGTCTTTTGCCAGGTAGGTGATACCAAAGCCACCTTGACCGAGTTTGCGTTCGATGACGTAGCGATGACCGTATAATTGCTGTCCGTTGACCCAGACCATTGATGATTTTTGCGATAATCCTGTCTTGATTGTGCCACAATCGGTGGATGGAATCAGGATGTTTGTTGATTAGGGGTGTCGTAGTTAAGTTATCGCCCCCTCACCCCCAACCCCTCTCCAACCCCCCTCGTTCCCCCCTACAAGGAGGGATGACAAAGGATGCTATCGCTTTTTTTGCACGGGAGAGGGGAGCAAGAGAAGACATAGCCAGCTACATTTTTGAGCATTAATAATTCCGGTTCCCCTTCTCCCTCGATGGGAGAAGGGGTTAGGGGAAGAGGGTGAAATCAGAATATTTTTGCTGAACTTCTGACTCTGCTTTCAATTTACGGAATCTCTGTCGTGCCGGAGAAGGATTCTGTTTTTGCTCGTCTCGCTGTTGACGGCAAAATGCTAACCAATCTGCCAAGTAAGCCCTCACTTCTTCGGTGTTGTGTAGATAGTAAAGAATCGTCGCATAAACCTGTTCTAGGGTAATACTTTCAAATTGTTTGGCGATTTCTTCAGGGGTTTTAGCTCGGTAAATATACTCGTAAAGAACGCTTTCAATCCCGATGCGACTGTCCTGAATGCGGATATCATCAGGAGCAAGAAAATTGAAGTAGTCTCGAATTTGCATAATAAGTAGCCTGTCCCATTAGGGGGAATTATTTGGATTAATTCTGAATAACTGAGACGTTACAGTGGTAATGGTGCGTTACGCTACGCTAACACACCCTACATATAGAGCCTTTGCGTAAGTCCTAAGTGTGGTTGATTTTAGGATTTGCCGTCTGCTAGTTTAGCATAGTCAGTCCGGAAGAAGCCGTCCTATCTTGGTTCAATTTTCCCGAATAAAAACTTCTCCCCATCTCCCCCTCAACCCATCACTGTAATGATGGGTATTCAACCGGACATGATATTAGTTGTACTATTGTGTTTCTGGCTGAATCGGTTGTGAGGTTGGCGTAATCTCAGGTGTAGTTTCTGGTGGTGGTGCTGAGGGCGGCTTGAGCGCTAAAAACCCAGCAATCATACTCAAAATCCCAGCAATTGTGCCAATAATGGTTAACCACATCGTCAAATCCCAACGACGCCAGGGTTGGGGAATTTGAGGCACAACCCCCAATAAATCCAACCATTCCTGCATCGTTTGGGGGCGTTCTTCGGGGGCTAACGCCATCCCTCGCAGAATCGCCTGATTCGTGCGATCGCTCATTTTGGGATTCACGTCTTGAGGTGGCTTTAATTTAGCCCTTGCCAAACTGCGATCGCGGACACTGGGCGGTTTTTCTCCGGTTAATAATTGATACAATGTGGCGGCTAAGGAATACACATCCGTATAAGCGCCGCGTTCGGCATCCACATGATATAATTCCAGGGGTGTAAACCCATCGGCAGTTGTCGGATTAATCGTCGTCAACGGGTGATCAAATCCCACCGCTAACCCAAAATCAATTAACACCGCCTCCCGTTTCCCCTGACGCATCATAATATTGGCAGGTCGAACATCCCGATGCACTAAGTTATTCTCATGCACCACCATCAACGCTGACCCAATTTGGCGAATATAGCGTAAGGCTTCTTTTTCGGTCAGTCGATTAGCATGGGTTAAATCTTGCCCCTGAATATACTCCATGACAAGACAAACCTGCTGACCTTCTTTAAACGAATCCTTAACCCGAACAATATGGGGGTGTTTGCACTGCGCCAACTTCACCGCCTCTTGCCACAACTTATCCTGAAGCCGATTAAGTTCTGCTGGAGTAAGCTGATTGAGTAACGTATCACTCAGGGTTTTCACCACACAGCGTTGGGACGTGCGATCGCGTGCTAAATAGGTTATCCCAAACCGTCCTGATCCTAACTCCTTCTCAATCGTATATTTGCCACGTTGCAACTGCTGTCCCGCCGACCAAGCCATTGCCGATTATCTCAAATACTGCCTTGATTGTGGCATAAGTCATTTGTCTTATGTCATTCGTCATTCGTCTTATGTCATAAGTAGGTGGACACAATTAAAGTTATTAACCCGTTAAAACGGGACGCGAGCTCTTAGCCCGTAGACGCGGAGCGGCTTCTCTTCGAGTATTTTAATTCAGGGCTGACTTCCGACCAACGAAACGGGGGTTGCTTTATAAAAAAATGTGAAAATATGAAAACCTAGAAGCAATTATTTTGTATTCTATCTCTAGCCGTCTTCAATGAAAACCTAAACCTTAATGAATCCTAGCCACTGAACCGCAGCAAATCTAACCTTTTATTAAACTCAGCCTCGCATTTAAACGCCAAAATGATTGACAAACTGTAACAAAGACTACAAAATATCTCTGATTTTGACTTTTGACTTGGTACAGATGTTGCTTTTAACGTCTCTAGACAGTCTTCCATCCGCTTAGTTGGTCACCGATCACCGTCAACGACCGATTGGTGAGGATTTGCCGCCAAAATAGCCTAGGGACTTCATCACCATCGCCAATTTACCGAATGACACCTTAGCAACAACTATACCCTACTCTAAACTTGAGACATCACTATGGGAAAACCAACTGGCTTTATCGAATATCTCCGCGAATTGCCCTCGGAACTGCAACCCGACAGTCGCATTGGCAACTGGGATGAGTTCCATCTGCCCATGCCAGAGGAAAAACTCCAAACTCAGGCGGCGCGGTGTATGGACTGCGGCACACCATTTTGCCATACCGGAACCATGCTCAAGGGTATGGCAAGCGGTTGCCCAATCAACAACCTGATTCCAGAGTGGAACGACCTGATTTATCGGGGTCGATGGCGCGAGGCACTCGATCGCCTGCACAAAACCAACAACTTCCCCGAATTCACCGGTCGCGTCTGTCCAGCGCCCTGTGAGGGGTCTTGTGTCCTGGGTATTCATAACCCCCCCGTGACCATCAAAAATATCGAATGTTCGATTATTGACAAAGGCTGGGAGGAAGGCTGGGTCGAACCCGAACCTCCAACCAAGCGCACCGGGAAAAAAGTCGCAATTATTGGGTCCGGACCGGCTGGACTCTGTGCGGCTGCCCAACTCAATAAAGCCGGTCATTGGATCACCGTATTTGAACGGGAAGATCGTCCTGGCGGCTTACTCATGTATGGCATCCCTAACATGAAACTGGACAAAAAGCAAGTCGTCCAGCGTCGCCTTGACCAGCTTGAACAAGAAGGGGTTAAATTTATCTGCAACACTGAGGTAGGTAAAGACTTCCCCACCGAGAATCTACTCAAAGAATTTGACGCGGTAGTCCTTTGTACTGGCGCAACCAAGCCACGGGATTTACCCATCGAAGGACGAGATTTAAAGGGTATCCACTTCGCCATGGATTTCCTGACTGCCAATACCAAGGCACTTTTAGATAACAGCAAAAACGGCAACTTTATCTCCGCTGAAGGCAAAGACGTGGTGATTATCGGCGGCGGTGACACAGGTACTGACTGCGTTGGTACTTCCCTGCGTCACGGGTGTAAGACTCTGGCGCAACTGGAAATCATGCCCCAGCCGCCCCTAGAACGCGCCCCCGACAACCCCTGGCCCGAGTGGCCCAAGATTTATCGCATGGATTACGGGCAGGAAGAAGCGGCGGCGAAGTTTGGCGCTGATCCCCGTTCATATCTCACCACCGCGACTAAGTTTGAGGGGGATGAGAAAGGACATGTAAAAGCGGTGCATACAGTGACAATCGAGTGGCAGAAAAATGAGCAAGGTCGATTTATTCCCAGTCCGGTTCCAGGTACGGAAAAAGTGATTCCCGCCCAACTTGTTCTGTTAGCCATGGGATTCCTAGGTCCCGAACAACCCCTGCTAGATGCCCTCGGTTTAGAACGCAATGCCCGGAGTAATATCAAAGCCGATTATGGGAAGTATGCCACCAGCATTCCCGGTGTCTTTGCCGCCGGAGACTGTCGCCGGGGTCAGAGTTTGGTGGTTTGGGCATTCAACGAAGGACGAGGTGCTGCCCGTGAGTGCGATCGCTACCTGATGGGGAGTACAGATTTGCCAGGTTAATGCTAGAAGGTTTCAGACGTGTAATAGCGCGTCTTTTATGATGGTTCGGGTTCCCCTTCTCCCTCGATGGATGAGGGTGAAGTGGTTCCCAGAGTTATCGGTGGGGAGGGCGGGTTTTGTTGTTCATTGAGTAGTGACAAGTCGTTTGAGTGGCTAAACCCGCCCCTACAATTTTGGCTAAACCTGTCCCGACAATTAACCTATTACTTCAGGGTAATGGAACAGCAAGAGTTCACCAACGCATTTACCAAACTTACCCAGCGACAAAAGGAAGTTTTACAGAAATTTGTCGCCGGGAAAAATGATAGTGAAATTGCGGCGGCACTCTGTATTTCTCAAGGAACGGTGCGAAAACATATCCAGAATATCTGTCATATATTTGCCCTAAACAATGACGAAGATAAAGGATCATCTCACCGTTCTAAGTTAATTACTGCCATTGCCCATAATTTACCCAATTTAATCCCAGGGGATACTCTGGCGGCGACCAATCAGCCTCAGGTTATCCTGAGTTATCATTGCGGCACTGATCCAGATAAAAGCCTTGCGACGCAATTAGAAACGGCGTTAACTGCCCAAGGGTGTCAGGTGTTCATTGCCAATAGTAGTCTCCGCATGGCAACTCAGGGATTGCAGCAAATTTATGCCGAATTAAACCGTTGCGATCGCGTGGTGTTATTATTATCGCCTCTGGCGGCATCGAGTGAGATGGTAACCGAAGAGGTGCAATGGGCAAAACGGCGGCGGGATCAACACCCGGAGGGGAAACCCGATATTTTGGCGATTCGGATTAATTGCCCCTGGACATTACTCAACCATGACTTACGCGGTTATCTTCAAGGTGTGTCCCAGCAAGAATGGCGATCGCCTGAAGATACACCGATTGTGTTAAACTCAGTTCGGGATTGGCTCTCTAGTGATCAACCAACCGTTACCCCAGAAGGCAATCCCAAATCCGCAACGTTTCCCAGTCCCTATTCCCTCACCCCCAATCATCCGCCTCAACCTGTTGCTGAACCGGAATTACCACGAGGACAAGTTGAGTTAGCCTCGGCGTTTTATGTGGAACGTCCAGGTGTTGAACAGCGTTGCTATGAAGCGGTGGCTAAACCCGGTTCCTTAATCCGAATTAAAGCGCCGCGACAAATGGGTAAAACGTCGTTAATGGCACGGATTTTACATCGGGGAACTCAGCTTAATTATGCCACTGTTCCGTTAAGTTTTCAATTAGCGGATAGTAACGTTTTTACGAATTTAGATCGCTTCTTGCAGTGGTTTTGTGCGGTGATTACCCTAGAACTGGAATTACCCGATCGCTTGGAGAAGTATTGGAGTAAAACTTTTGGCAGTAAAGTGAGTTGTAAGTCCTATTTTGAGCGGTATTTATTGGCAACGATTGCCACACCGTTGGTGTTAGGGTTAGATGAAGTGGATCGGGTATTTCATTATCCTGAACTCGCGGCAGATTTTTTGGGCTTGTTGCGATCGTGGCATGAAGAGGCGAAAAATCGAGAAATATGGCGTAAATTGCGATTAGTTGTGGTGCATTCGACGGAAGCCTATATTCCTATGGATATTAATCAGTCTCCATTTAATGTAGGATTACCGATTGATTTACCGGAATTTGCAGCCGAACAAGTTCAAGATTTAGCCCAGCGTCACGGATTAGCCTGGGAATCGAATCAGGTGGAACAATTAATGGCAATGGTTGGGGGTCATCCTTATTTAATCAGACTAGCGCTGTACGCGATCGCCCGTCAAGAAATTACGTTAACTCAACTGTTAGCGACAGCGCCAACCGATGCTGGATTGTATGGCGATCATTTGCGGCGACTTATGTGGAATTTATCTCAACATCCTGAGTTGGCTACTGCTTTAAAAAAGGTAGTGACGGCGGATTCTCCGATACAATTGGAACCGATGCAAGGATTTAAGTTACACAGTATGGGATTGGTGAATCTGCAAGGGAATGAAGTGACGCCTCGGTGCGATTTGTATTGTCAATATTTTCGGCTGCGTTTGAATCGTGTTCATGATTCTTGAGGGAGTTGATGGGAAAATTTAGTAGTTGATTTAACGCTCCAGGTAGCAGAGGGAAGCGCTCCATGTCCCCCTATTTGATCCCCCTCCCGTCCCCCTTTTTAAGGGGGAAGCCAGCGGATGCTTCGCTTTTTTTGCTTATGGGATTTAGGGGGATCGACAATGTACCGCATAGCAGAGCAAACTGCTGTAATTTCTCTCCACAATAATTTTTTGCTCTGAATTTTCGGTGAAAAACCAATAGCGAGCGAGACGCTCGCACTACTGTTCCCTCCTACCCACACTTTTTGTGTCTCCCTCATCTTCCCCATCTCCCCCATCTCCCCCTCACCTCACCACTTATTCAACAAACCCTAATTAGGGCTTGCTGCATGAGTGTGGAAGCTAGACCAAATAAGGGTTTTAAGCCATTTCTCTACCCAACAAGTGCAAGGTTTTTACACTATAACCGTCAAAACCCTGGAATTTGTGCCTCCGCCAGCGCCAAATTTTCCCTCGACAGAGGCTTGAAACCATTGCCCATTGCCTATTCCCTATTGCCTCTCCCCACCACAAGACTTATTCAGCAACCCCTAATTAGACCGAATCGCTTTACCTGTTCTTTCATCAAAGAAATGAACTTTATCCGCATTAATCGATAACCAAATTTGATCGCCAACTTTGACGACATGATCAGCAGGTATTCGGGCTTGTAATCGAATCTTCCGATCCAGTTTCACTAATAAATAGGTATCATTGCCCAAGGCTTCGACTTGTTCAACAGTAACCGATAAGTTTTTCGGGGCGGGAACACTGACACTCAAATGTTCGGGACGAATTCCTAAAATTAAAGATCGTCCATCATAGTCTTGCAGAAAGGGTTGCCAAATCTCTGGAAGCGTGAGCCGAAATTGGCGATGCTGAATCAGCAGGGGGGCTTTAATTTGAACCGGAATAAAGTTCATCGGCGGAGAACCGATAAATTCGGCGACAAAGCGATTAGCAGGGTGGTTATAGAGTTCTAGGGGAGGGGCGATTTGCTGAATTTCCCCCTGATTCATTACCGCAATGCGATCGCCCATCGTCATGGCTTCGGTTTGATCGTGGGTGACATAGAGGGTGGTGGTTCCTAATTGGCGTTGTAAGCGCACAATTTGACTGCGGGTTTGAGCCCGGAGTTTGGCGTCTAGATTGGAGAGGGGTTCATCCATGAGAAAGACTTGGGGATTCCGGGCGATCGCACGCCCGAGGGCGACTCGTTGCTTTTGTCCCCCGGATAGCTGTTTGGGGCGTCGATTCAGCAGGGGTTCAATTTGCAGGAGTTGGGCGACATAGCGCACCTGATCATCAATCGCCCGTTCGCGATCGGAGAAATAGCGCCATTGTTTGGGAAGCGATCGCGTCATCCTAATTAAAGCATTTTCCACCCAAAGCGGCTTCTCGGTGCTAGCCTTTTCGTAGTCTAATCCCACCCTTGTCCGCCGTAAGCCAAAGGCAATATTATCATAGACGCTCAGGTGTGGATAAAGGGCATAATTTTGAAACACCATGGCGATATTACGGGCTTTTGGCGGTAAATCATTCACCATGCGATCGCCTACCCAAATTTTTCCCCCGGTTAATTCCTCTAATCCCGCAATCACCCGCAACAGGGTACTTTTGCCACAACCCGAAGGACCCACCAGTACCATAAACTCGCCATCGTAGACTCTCAGATTAATCCGCCGCAAAACATTGACGTTTCCCGATGACGCTGAGGATTGATCAACGGCTACCAGTGGCGCTTCATCCGTAGGAGTGAGCAAGGGTTCTGTCGTCACAGGCGCGACAGTTGACCCCTCCTGGCGACTAGGAAAGCTTTTGTAGACGTTTTCGAGAACAACCTGGGACACGATGGTGACTGGGGATGAGCGACAGTGATAGAGCTAACTATACTATTATGTTCCTTGGCGTCATCAACTGAAGCCCTGAACCCAAGTCCTCGGTGAGAAGCAGGTTATCAAACTGGGTTCGTAGTTGGTACTTTAGTACCATCAGCGCTAAAGCGCTGACTACAAACTCTAAACTTGGAGTTAATTTTTTCATCTGCGATCGCTAAGGCTTTTCTCAGTTTACTTGTTCAGGAGTTCCCTTGATTGAGAATAATAAATTGACTCATATAAAACTCCTTTAATTGGTTGACCTGTTCTTTGAACTCTTGCAGAGACATAGAGATACTCCGACCCATCCTGGTGTCTATGTACAACTCGATCTAGTTTATCCAAATACGCGATCGCTCTGTTCATTCTCGCTGGTTATTGCTGAAGTTGGTAGCTTTTATCCTGTAGGGTGGGCAAACATTATCAACTTAAAAATGCTGATGTTATCGTTTGTTTCGTTTGCCCACCTCACGGTAACGGGGGATTTATTATTGGTGTGGCAAGATTTCAGGAGAGGGACAGTATCAGATAGATAAGGAAGGGCGGGTTTTGTTGAGAGGTTATCGGTAAATACTCGAATTAAACGGCTAAACCTGCTCTTACAATTGAGCCTTAAACCATGTTCATGATAGGCTTTATATTTATACATCTCAGTCATCAACCTTCTGTCCTCTGCCTTCTGTTCTCTGCCTTCTGTTCTCAATTCGAGATTATCCTAACATTTTTAGCACAAGCTCCTTTGGCGTTTTGCTTGACTTCGACTTCAACAAGTGTGCCTTTTGCCAACTTGGATAAACAGTGGGAATTGATATACCCTTCGCGAAAATAAATATCCCTACTGCCATCATCGGGGATAATATATCCCCAGTGATAACCTTGCTCGTGGTATTTGATAAATTTGACTGAACCTTGTTTAAATACAGGTTTAGCGGTTGGTTTGGATGGTGATGAGAGTCGCTCAGACAGATGCAGGAGTCGTTGGTTTTCTGGTGCAACAGCTAGCGCTCTTTGACAATAACGGATGGCTTCCTCACGTCGGTTTAGCTTAGTGAGAGCATAAGTCAATTCGCCTGTTACAATCTGGAGTCCGCGAGGATTTTGCAAATGCTCATCAATGGTGAAACCTTTGTCAAATTCGATAATTGCCTGTTCTGTATCACCTTTGGCAAGAAAGGCTTGACCCATGGCTGTGTGAACTTTGGCGAGGTGGGATGAGTCGTCTAGTTGTTCACCCAGTTTTACACTTGCTCGGAAATACATGAAAGCTAACTCGATTTTCTCTTCGGTTCCCTGCTTGTAGAGTACCTGACCTAAACTATTCAGAATAATGGCTTGTCCGCGTTGGTCTTCCAGTTTATGGGCTAAATCGTAGCTGCGGCGAAGAATTTTCTCAGCATCATGCCATTTATGTTGTCGCTCTAGCACTCCACCTAAACTGTTTAATACCATAGCTAAAGATTGGGGGTCATTTAATTGTTCTGAAATAGCTTGGCTGCTTCGGAGAATGTCCTCCGCTTCATCAAGACGCCTTTGTCGCTTTAGCACTCCACCTAAACTATTCAATACCATCGCCAGATTATGTTGGTCATTCAACTCCTCGAAGATAGCCTGACTACGCCTGAGAACTTGTTCCGCTTCGTCTAAACACCTGTGCTGCTGTAACCAGAAACACCCCTGCTGATGTAATACTACCGCCTGACTGGTGCGTGCGATCGCCCAGTTGTGTTGATCATCAAGTTGTTTGTTAATCTCAGCACTACGTTGGAGAGCATCTGCTGCTTCATCAAAGCGACCTTGATCAAGCAGAACCATGCCTAAGCTGTTAAGTGTTCTTGCCAAACTATTTTGATTACCTAGCTGTTCCTCGATTGTGGTTATGCGCTCAAGAGCATCGAGAGTCTCTGCAATCCGACCTTGCTCTCGTAGTAAGCCACTCAAACTACTCAGAGTCATTGCCAAACCACGTTGATTGCCTAAGTTATCCTCAATAGCAACAATACGATAGAGAGTATCGATAGCCTCTACAATCTGACCTTGTTCTTGTAGTAATCTACTGATACTACTAAGTCCCATGGTTAGACTCCGTTGGTCATCGATAGCTTGACTGATCTCAACCACCTGTTGGAAAGCTTGGATGGCTTCATCAAACCGTCCTTGCTGCTGGAATACTCCACCTAAGCAGTTAAGTCCAATTGCCAATGAGCGTTGGTCATCGATAGCTTGGCTGATTTCAATCTGACGTTGGAAAGCTTGGATAGCTTCATCAAACCGTCCTTGCTGCTGGAATACTCCACCCAAGCAGTTAAATCCCATTGCCAATGAGCGTTGGTCATCGATAGCTTGGCTGATTTCAATCTGACGTTGGAAAGCTTGGATAGCTTCATCGAACTGTCTTTGCTGCTGGAATACTCCACCCAAGCAGTTAAGTCCAATTGCCAATGAGCGTTGGTCATCGATAGCTTGGCTGATCTCAATCCGACGTTGGAAAGCTTGGATAGCTTCATCAAACCGTCCTTGTTTTTGGAATACTCCACCTAAGCAGTTAAGTCCAATTGCTAATGAGCGTTGGTCA
The DNA here is from genome assembly GCF_000155555.1 of Coleofasciculus chthonoplastes PCC 7420. Classification (GTDB taxonomy): domain Bacteria; phylum Cyanobacteriota; class Cyanobacteriia; order Cyanobacteriales; family Coleofasciculaceae; genus Coleofasciculus; species Coleofasciculus chthonoplastes_A. The sequence continues at coordinate 282,116 of NZ_DS989842.1, read as the reverse complement.
TCGATAGCTTGGCTAATCTCAACCACCCGTTGGAAAGCTTGGATAGCTTCATCGAAGCGTCCTTGCTGCTGGAATACTCCACCTAAGCAGTTAAATCCCATTGCCAATGAGCGTTGGTCATCGATAGCTTGACTGATCTCAACCACCTGTTGGAAAGCTTGGATGGCTTCATCAAACCGTCCTTGCTGCTGGAATACTCCACCCAAGCAGTTAAGTCCAATTGCCAATGAGCGTTGGTCATCGATAGCTTGGCTGATCTCAATCCGACGTTGGAAAGCTTGGATAGCTTCATCAAACCGTCCTTGTTTTTGGAATACTAAGCCTAGACTATTGACTATTTTGCTGAGACTATGTTGATCGCCCAATTCCTCTTCAAGAAGATAGCAACGCTGGAGAATAGCTTCAGCTTGTTCAAGAGATCCTTGCTGTCGTAAGACCCGACCTAAACTATCTAGGACATTTCGTAAGCTTTCTGAATCATCCAATGCTTCAGCAATGTCAACACCACGTTGCAGAGCATCCACAGCCTCATTAAACCGTCTTTGGCGCTGTAGTACATTACCCAACCGAGTCAGCCATTTTACCTGATAATGCTGACGAGTCTTTAATTCCTCAATTCGGCCAAGGAATTCTGGAATCGGCTTTAGCACCTCCTCCGCTTTTAACAATTCACCTTGTAAAGATAAATATTTTGCCTGTCGCGTACAAAAAATGACAACAGTTTCCCAGTCTTGACAACGTTCTGCCAATACTTGAAATCCTGACATCAGCTCAATAGCCTGTTGCCAATAAGCATATTCTTCAAAAAATAAGTTAAGGAAATCGGCAAATGAATAATCGGCTGTTTCCTGTCGCTGTAACCACTGGGCTGCCAGAATAATGTCGTCTAAGTCCTCTGCTATTTCAGCCGCGATCGCTCGATTAGTGACCTCACTGGATTTCACCAATTCGATAAAAAACTGCCCGTGTCGTTCCGCCGCCACCTCTTGTAACTGGCGCGTTTCTGCCAATTCCTGAGCAAATAAGCGAATCAGGGGGTGAAAAACAAACCGATTTTCTCCCACCTCCGCATAATTAAGCAGGGAAAGTTGGTGAAGATAATCCAGATACTCTTGCGCTGTCCACTCGTCCTGACAATTCCCCACTACCATCGCTGTGCGCCGGGAAAACCCCTCTTTAGCACAAACACTCAGACAGGCAAAAAAGTCAATCTCGTCTGGCTCAAGTAACTCTACACTTAAGGTTAACGAGGCAATGACATTTAACTCCTCGTCTCCTCGCACTTTCAGTCGAGTTAATCGCGTCTTTTCTTCCCGTAATGATGCCGCATAATCTGCCAAACTCCGCCGTTTTTGCCGCAATGCTGCACCGACAATTTGTAACGCTAGGGGTAAGTTCCCGACTAACTGAATAATTTCCCTCGCTGCTTCCTCCTCCGCCACCACCCGTTCTTCACCCAAAATCCGCTGTAGCAAAAGCCAGGAATCGGGTTCCGGAAGGGGAGGAAGGTCAATCGTACCTTGATCGGGGATATCCAAGGATAAAGGGAGATTGCGATCGCGGGTTGTAATAATTACGGCACATCGATTCCCACCTGGACGTAATACCTTAATCTTTGGCTGATCCGCATTATCAAAAATCAGCAACATCCGCCGATGAACAAACATTTCCTGCATAATTGTGGCAGCATCTCGCTCATCCTCCGGATCAAGTTCCGCCCCAATCCGGCGAACAAACTCCCGCGCAATGGTATCCACATCCTTCCCATTCACCTGTATCCCAATCACCCCATCGGGGAACTCCCCGCGATACTGGGTAGCAAAGTGACAAGCGAGGGCTGATTTACCAATTCCCCCCGCACCCGCTAACCCAACAATGCTGCACAGTTTTGACCCTTGGCGCTGGAGGAGTAAATCTTCGAGTTGTTGCAATTCTTGCTCTCGCCCGGTAAATGTGGAGACATCAAGCTGGGGTAAGATGAAAGGAATGGAGGATGATTTTTGGCGATTAGATTCACCTCGGAACTCGTACTCCCATCCCTGATCATCCAAAGCGCCAATATCGGCAATTAAACACCTGAGTTTTTGTTGATCCTCTAGACCAATCCACTCAATTTCCACCAGATTATTCAGAAATGAAAGCAACTCACTCTTTCCTTCCGAAGTCAGCAGTTCGACGAGTTCCGTAAAAAAGACAAAATTATTGCTATTGTCCCACTTAATTTTGCTGCTTAGGCGTTCAAACCCCAGGTAAGCCAAGAGTGCTTTACGTTCTCTCACGGTTTGAGTGGTTGGCATTCTCACCAAAAACCGTAATAGTTGGGGCTTGAGTTTCATCACTAACAGCTATTCCAGACAGTCTTTGGGCTTCAGGATTAAGCTGTTGCCCCTGAACGAATCCGTTCTGCCAGTTCCGGAGGCAAATCAGCGAGAATCCTACTTACCAGTATGCCTTCATTCCGAAAATAACGGCGTTGTGTAGTCGGCTCGAGAATATTTCCCCCCGCATGATGCAGGGCGACGACATCCCATCGATCATTAAACACGGGTGAACCCGAAGAACCATTTAACGTAGACGTGACATACTGAACCACATCTCCCCCTAAATACTCAACAAAATTATTTTGAAGGGAAATCTGTTTCGGTTGACCTAATGGATGCTGAATAATATTAACCCGTTCCCGCCGCCGAATTGTTGTCTCCACCAAGGATAACCATCCCCATTGAGTCCCCGGTTCTCCAACCAATTGCACCAAAGTATAATCTAAAGCCGAGTTTGTCTGAAAAATCCCATCAACCTGAGCGCGATATTCATCGGTTTGTTGTGCCTCTCCCTGAAAATTTTCCTCATAATTAAACCGAAAAATCGTATGGGGTAACAAATCAGCACGGGGGAGAACATGATGATTCGTCAACAGCAAATCCGCCCCGATTAAAAACCCCGATCCCGACCAATTTCCTTGAGGACTGCGAACCCCAATATACGCCACAGAACGCGCCACATTTATTCCCTGTTGAAGAAACGCGATCGGACGCAGCGTACTTTCCCCAATAATCTTCTCAAAAATATCTGTAGGCGTTTCTCGACCTTGCCACTGATCAATCGGCGGTAACGTGGCAATCGGCGTCATCATTTCATAGTCCGTTAAAAGTCGATCAACAAACTGCTGTTGCTGCACACCAACAATATTAAAAATCTTGAGAGCATTCAAGAACACACCCAACGCCTCACGGTCATAACTCAAGCGCCCATAATTCAACAAATTAGTGATAATTTCACTAATCGCAACAAACGGAGAACCCGAAAGATCCAGCCTTGGCAGCAATGGCGTCAAGCCCGCCTCTGCCAAGAATTGCCGACGCGATCGCTCGTTACTCAGTTCGGGAATGTCTTTGAGCAGTGCAATTAATTGTTGGCGGTCTTCATTTTTTAGGTTGATCATTTATATTGGGGTTATAGTAGAGATTATTCGGCGATTATTTCAATCATTTTAACGGAGATATTGTATCTTTGTTAGTAAGCCACACCACCCGATAATAAGTTCAAAGTCCTGTCACAAAGCTATGTACTCTAATCAATGCTAGTGTCTATATACAAGTTGATCTAGTTTAGACAATTGCGCGATCGCTCCGGCTTGTAGTAGGGAACCTTAGCCTAGATTCTGTTGAGTTGAGCGAAGTCGAAACCAAACCTACAACATATTCCACAATTTTAGCTGTGTCACGCCACTACAATTGACTTTATGATGGGGTTGAGTAAAGGGCGACCCGATCACATTGAGTGGAGGGGCGTTGTTAATTGATGCAAGCGGGTCGCCCCTACCGTTTAGACTAAAGGTGATAGGCTCCTAGATAATCAAAATTCAAATTATAAATTATATCTTTTAACCCGTTTTAACGGGTTTTAGCTTTTAGCCCGTAGACGCGGAGCGGCTTCTCAAAGAGTACTTTAGTTCCGGGCTTCTTCTAACCCCCGGTAAAATAGAGGTTTCATTTTTTCGCCTCGGCTGCGATTAACATGGTTGCAGCATATTCGTTATTGGGTTGAATTTCCAGCGCCTTTTTTAGAGATGCGATCGCGTCATCATACCGTTCTAATTCCATATAGGCTTCGGCTTTGTTAATCCAGGCGTTGGCGGAATTGGGTTTAAGCTGAATGGCGCGATCAAGAATAGGAATCGCTTTCTCCGGTTGACCTAATAAAATTAAAGCAACACCTTGATTAATCCAGGCTTCGGCAAAATCTGGCTTCAGGGTTGTGGCTTTTTCGTAGAGGTTTAGCGCTTCTTGGTGTCTTCCTAACTGATCTAATGCTGCGCCTTTACTCCACAAGGCTTCAGGATAATCAGGATTAATGGCTAAAGCGCGATCGCACGCCTGAATCGCTTCTTGGGGACGCTGCTGGGTGTTTAAATCATAGCAGCGTTGCCAATGGGTTTTGGCGTTGGCGGTATTAGGGGAAGGAGAAGCCGATGGAACGGGTGATGGTGTTGGCTGAACCTTGGTTGGCTTTGGCGCTAGGGGAGTTGGTGTTGGCGTTGCGGGTTTGGGGGGTGCAGGATTTTGAGTGACTGGGGGTGACTTTTTCACAGAAGGGGAAGGAGTTGATTCCGGTGAAGGAACAGGAGACGGTTGTTCACCTGTTTTTGGTGTATCAGGAGTAGGCTGTTCAGAGGTAGGTGATTTTGAGTCTGAACTGGGATTCGTTGTTGTCTCTTCGGTGGGGGAAGAGTCAAGGGATGATGTGGGCGATGGTTGAGTTGCAGAGTTCGCAGAATTAACAGTTAACTCCTGACTCTGATTCGTCGTTTTGCTGGTAAACTGCGGAATCAGCCGTGTTGTCGCGACTCCAGCCGTTCCGCCGACAATGCCTAAAATTGCTACAACCCACCAAAGATTAAGCCCTCGTTTTGGGTTTGAACCCGGTGTAACGATTGTGGGAACCGAACTCCCTGATGCGGGTTGGGAATTCCGCCAGGTTTCGGGTAACTGAGTACTACTGGTGGTTGATGGGGATGGAGTTGGAGGATGAGTGGGTGTCCAAATCTGAGTTGAGGTTGATCCCGGAATCGATGCTGTGGTGTCTGAGGAATCGGGTAATCGTTGCGTTGTATCGGAGGCTGGAATATCGCTGGATAGACGTTGCAGGGCGTTTAAGGCTTCGGTAGCAGTTTGATAGCGATCGCGGAAATCATACCGGATCATCTGATCCAGAATTTCAGCCAAGTTGAGACTAACATGAGGGGCTAAATCACGCCACTGAATTTCCCCCGTCTCTGGATTTTCCCGCAGCAATCGAGGATGTGTCCCGGTTAAGGCTTGAATCCCTAATAGACCCACCGCATACACATCACTACTAAACCGGGGTTGTCCACCCAACTGTTCTTTAGGAACATAGCCTTGAGTACCAATGGAAATGGTTAAATTAGTTTGTCCCGATTGAGGATGACTAAATTGGGTGGTGACTTGCTTTACCGCACCAAAGTCAATCAAGACAATTTTGCCATCCGGCTGGCGGCGAATCAGATTAGAGGGTTTGATATCGCGATGAATGACATTTTGCTCATGGACATACGCCAAAACCTGGAGAATATCCTGTAGTAGGGCAATGGTTTTAGATTCTAACCATTGTTGACCTTTTTTCAATTCCTGGGTGAGGGGATTGCCAAGAATTAATTCTTGTGCTAAATAAAATTCCTGATTCTCTTCAAAATGTGCCAGCAGCCGGGGAATTTGGTCATGATTACCCAGTTGATAGAGAACTTGAGCTTCGGTGTCAAATAGGCGTCTAGCGGTTTCTAGGCTGGCGGGGTCAGTGGTTTTCGGTTTAAGTTGCTTAATCACACATTGAGGGTGTCCAGGTAAATGGAGATCTTGCGCCAGAAAGGTTTGACCAAATCCACCTATTCCTAGTTGACGCTCGATTTTATAGCGTCCACCGAGGGGTTGATCCGTATTCGTGGATTGAAAGCGACGGAAAAGATTGAAACTCATACCCTACCCCTCGTTACAGGAAAACTGCATCCTTAACCTATTATCGTAATTATTTTTAACGATATGATTTTGATAGGAATCAAATCATCATCACCGTTATCAAAAATCCTTTACCCGATTGTTGAATCGACGACCCAAAAAACTTGACGTGACAACAGGCGTTGCAGTTTCGGTGAATGCCTGCACGATCACTCAAAAAACGGGAACCATTACTATAGCAGGTGTTCGAGGTCTACCACGTCTATGTATATTCAATTAACCTGGGAAGATCCAGAAATGGGGGAAGTCAAGCGATCGCTCTTAGCTGCACCGATCGCGATCGGTCGAGAATTGGATCAAATGCCAGAGTATTGGGGAGGAGAGTCGGTATCTCGGTTAGAACTGGCTAACCCAGAGATCTCCCGGTTTCATGTCCTGATTACGGTGGCAAATAACCAAATTTATATTACCGATCAACGCAGTGCTAACGGTACCTTTCTGAATGGGCGACCCCTGCGTCAAGCCAATCAACCGATTTCGTTTAAAGATACCCTACGGATGGGTCCCTATAAAATGACCGCCACCTTAGTCCACAGTAATGACCTGAACGCCACCGCCCAGAGTCCCAATGTAGCCAGTTTTAAACCGTCGGTGAAGTCTATCCCCCAAAAGAAAGTAGTGATCTGGGCGATTGGGATCGGCGTTCTCTTGTTAACCACATTTGGCGCCTGGGCAGTAGCCAGCACAATTTTAGAGCGATCGCGCCCTCAACCGTCGCCCACAGCGCCGTCTAGCAGTAGTCTGGTGAAATGAAGCGGGGGAAGCGGGGGAAGCTGGGGAAGCGGGGGAAGCTGGGAAGGAGTAACTTAGAGTTGATTTTGAGTAGTATAGCAACCGCCATAGCGGTTAGGACACATCATTTATGTAGAGACGCGCCATGGCGCGTCTCTACAATGGTGCCGAAAGTCCTAATCGATGTGTCTACTGCTATAAGTATTGGGTTGAGTCGAGGAAGATGAGTAGAAACATGTTGAAAAGCCATAGAGACTTAGAAGTTTATAAGATGGCGCTTGATTCAGCAATGATAATTTTTGAGTTATCCAAAAAATTTCCTGTAGAGGAGCGATATTCTTTAACTGACCAGATTCGTCGTTCTTCTCGCTCAGTTTGTGCCAATCTAGCAGAAGCATGGCGTAAAAGACGATATGAAGCTGCTTTCATCGCTAAACTAAATGACTGCGAAGCAGAAGCGGCTGAAACTCAAACTTGGATAGAGTTTGCTGTTAAATGTAGCTATATGGATATTCAAGTCGGTCGAGAAGTTTATGGAACGTACAACCAAGTTTTAACAGGTTTCGTCAACATGATCAACAATCCTTCACCCTGGCTTATGAAGCATCAAATTTATCCAATTAATTTACCCAATTAGTGATTTCTTAAATCCGGCGCTAGTAGTCATTTGTGAAAATAACCCATCCCTAAAAATGCTCCCTCAGCTCCCCCAGCTCCCCCGGCTCCCCCGGCTCCCCCAGCTCCCGCTCCCTCTAAAACGTTGGCTCCCTCTAAAACGTTGGCGGTTTATCCTGTTGGCATTGCTGACGCTACTGCTGACGCTGAACCCATTTCCCAGCGTTGCCCAAACCTCCCCAACCAATCATAATGACAAAGCACCCATCGTGCTAGATGGTCGCGTTTTACTACAGGTAAGAAGTTTAAATAATAACTATACAGCCGAAAATCGGGCAAAGCGGATTAACGATATTTTGGCGCAAGCGGTGCAATCCTCTCAACCTGTCAGCGTTGAAGTGAATCAGACAGAGGATCAAACCACGCTAACTATTCCTTCCTTGCTTGAGTCAGACCATTTACTCACTGTAACCGATAAGGATGTCCTACCAGAACTAACGGCTCTTCAGCAAGCCCGAATTTGGCAGAGAATTCTGGAAAAGGCATTTGTGCAAGCCCAATTTGAGCGATCGCCCGCCTATATTCGTCAGGCGTTAGGCTTTGTCCTTGGGGCGATACTGGTTGCGATCGCCATTCATCTGGGTTTACTGTTTCTAGGAAAATGGGTATCTCATCGCTTGAGAGTGTGGCTAGGACAACCCACCTCCTCATTTCACGCCTGGGAAGATCCCGCCCAATTCATGGTACGCCTTGCCCGACTAGGGTTACAGGGCGGATTATGGATCGCGATCGCCTATTATGTGACCGATTTGTTTCCCGCCAGTCGGATTTGGCGCTATGAGTTATTTGATTTTATCGCTAAGGTTTTTGATATTCTCAATGCGCCAGTGATTAGCTTAGGTAGTAGTAAATATTCTGCCCTAGAATTACTATTGCTTTTGGGCTTAACTGTTGGATTGTGGTTTGCGGTTAGTTCTCTGACTAAGCTGTTTAAATCCTATGTCTTAGCCCACACCGGGGCTGAACCCAGATTGCAAGAGGTGATTACTGTCCTCACTCAGTATGTTCTCACCTTTCTCGGATGGATTGTCCTGTTACAAATTTGGGGTTTAGATGTTGGATCTTTAACCATTCTTGCCAGTGTCCTCGGTGTGGGGATTGGGTTTGGGGTTCAGAATATTGCCAATAACTTTATTAGCGGGATTATTATTACCTTTGAACGCCCTATCCAAATCGGTGATTTTGTCAAAGTGGGTGATTTACTGGGAACCGTAGAACGCATCGGCGCACGCAGTACGGAGATTTGTACGTTAGATCAAGTCACCATTATCGTACCCAACTCCCGCTTTTTAGAGACTGAGGTAATTAACTGGAGTCATGGGAACCCGATTTCTCGGCTGCGGATTCCTGTGGGTGTGGCGTATGGTTCAGATATCGAGAAAGTGCAAACCGCCTTACTTGAAGCTATCAAAAATCATCCCGAAGTGCTGCTGCAACCGCCGCCTCAGGTATGGTTTCAGGGGTTTGGGGAGAGTTCCCTCGACTTTGATTTATTGGTGTGGACTGGAGAACCGAAGAAACAGTTTAAAGTTAAAAGTGATCTCAACTATCGGATTGAAGCCTGTCTGCGCCATCATAGGATTGAGATTCCCTTTCCGCAACGGGATTTACATCTGCGATCGCCTAAACTTGACGAAATTTTCAATCTGTTATTAGATCGGGATTCATCGACATTTTCTCCTCGATCAATTGAGCCTGCGAATGAGAATCAATCCAACCATACTCCCCATTCTCAACCGCAAGACTCGCTCACGTCTACGACTGAGATATCCGGATCAGTATCCCGGACAATCACTCCAGCCAAAACCCTAACCGAGACAGAAATTGAAGCATTAGTTGCAGCGATGCGGGGTGCAGATGGTGTGGAAATAAAAGATCGTCGCTATCGAGGAAATCTTTATCCTCAATGCTTCATTGGTGCAGAAGCCGTGGAATGGCTAGCACAACGGACTCAGAGTTCTCGACAAGAAGCGATTCGCATCGGACAAATTTTCATTGATAGCGGTATTATTCATCATGTTCTTGATGACTATGCATTCCAAGATGATTATTCATTTTACCGATTTTATCAGGATAATTTCTGATACAGGGGATTCGGCTGAAGACAGCACAGGCATTTATCAATACGGTTGCTCCCGCAGAATTTGGCGACAAAGCAATTCAGATCGATGGAAGTCACCCGTCTGGTAAGCTGTTCGGCATTTAAACCTTAATGTCAAAAACGGCAAAACCCTTGTAATGCGAGCCAGAAAGCTCGCTACCCATTCCCAATTTAAATGTGTGACAGCTTATGACTTGAACCTAGGGCGTCGGAGATCGGACTCATGACAAGATGATGCCTACCTGAGCGGCTACGGGTTTTATGGCAAGACGGAAACTATTGGGCGGTTTTATCGAGTTTTTTACTTTTTGAGTTTAACTTGGCAGATGAACCCGAAAAATTCAGGGCTGTTTAAGGGTTTAACGGCCATTAACGCCAAGTAGAAACGTATAAGCAACTTGATTACCCCGGTAAGAAGGTTGAATTTGGAAAATTTTAGGAGGTAATGCTGTGAAGCTGAAGATTATCGCTTTTTCACTGTTGTTGGGTTTGACATCATTGCTGGGAGCTTGTCAGACTGATACAACTACACCTGATGATACGGGTGTAGAAGAGCCAACTCCAGCAGAAGAAACCGAGACTATGCCTGGAGAGGAAGAGGCTATGCCTGGAGAGGAAGAGGCTATGCCTGGAGAGGAAGAGGCTATGCCTGGAGAGGAAGAGGCTATGCCTGGAGAGGAAGAGGCTATGCCTGGAGAGGAAGAGGCTATGCCTGGAGAGGAAGAAGAAGACGGTGAGGCTACGCCCTAAACCTAGCTTGATCAGAAAGTGAACAGCTTACCTTGGGAGCGATAGGTCATATTAAGTAACAGGCGTCAGCGATGAGACTTTTACTCGTGGAAGATGATGAGCGCATTACCGATGCCCTAGAAGAAGATCTCACCGATCAACATTATGCGATCGATGTGGCGCATGATGGAGAGGAGGGGTTAAATCTCGCTGATTCTGTCACCTATGACTTAATTTTGCTCGACATTATGTTACCCAAAATCGACGGGATTGCACTTTGTCGGCGACTACGCTCCCAAGGCTGTAGCACTCCGATTCTGATGCTAACGGCTAAGGATACAATTACGGATAAGGTTGTGGGATTGGATGCCGGAGCTGATGACTATTTGGTTAAACCCTTTGACCTAGAAGAGTTATCAGCTCGTATTCGAGCCTTACTGCGTCGGGGTGTTTCCACCGCCCCCCCGGTATTGGAGTGGGGTAAACTACGGTTAGATCCAAGTACCTGTGAAGTTTTTTATCAAGATCGCCTCTTATCACTTTCACCTAAAGAATATTCGTTGTTAGAATTTTTCTTACGCCATGGTCGTCGTGTGTTTAGCCGCGCTCAAATCTTAGAACACCTGTGGCCCTTTGAGCGACTCCCGGAAGAAGCGACGGTGAAAGCGCATATCCGCAGTTTACGACAGAAACTTGAAGCGGGTGGCGCTCCCAGTGATTTGATTGAAACGGTTTATGGTTTGGGTTATCGTTTAAAACAATGATTGATACTTGAGAAAAATTTATAATTAAAACCTCATAATTTAGTCAGGGCGGGTTTAGTTCAGTTAGAGGTTTTATCCTCAACGTTATCGGTAAAACCCGCCCCTACAATCGGTCAGGGCGGGTTTTGAATAAATGTTATCATACATAGTGAAACGAAAGCACATAAACCCGCCCCTACACAATCAAAACTCAGACGTAGGATGCTACATCTATACGGTTCTTAGAATGTTTCAAGGTTTACGCTGGCGTCTATTGTTGTCTTACCTAACTGTAATGGCAGCAATTTTGAGTCTCTTTGGCACGGGAGTTTATGTCTTTGTTAGCCGCAATCTTTATTACCAACTGGATAAAAAACTATTGACTCTGGCTCAAGCCGCTGCCGCCTCGTTTACGCCTGTCAAAATGAAGGGACCTCAATATCTGAATCAAGTTGATGCGGTTCCCTGGCGCGATATTTTTAATCGGGATCAGCAAAGTTTAGAATGGTTTGATGCCAAAGGTCAACTGTTGGCAAGTCGAGGTGCATTAGAGTTGGACTCTCGACTCCGAGTCGGTTCTCAAACTCAAGAGGAAACGCAAAAGCCTAGACAGGTTCGCACGTATACAATTTCGGTGTTTAAAGATGGCTCAACCCCCAATCAGCCCTCTCTAGAAGGGTATATTCGTGCCTCACAATCGATGGAGGATATCCAAATCTTCCAACGCCAAATGCTGTGGGGATTGGGAATGGGTGGTGTTATGGGGTTAGGTTTAGTGGGTTTGGGCGGACTGTGGTTAACACAGAAAGCTTTGGAGCCAATTGAGCAAAGTTTTCAGCAACTTAAACAGTTTACGGCGGATGCGTCTCATGAGTTACGCAGTCCTTTGATGGCGATTAAAGCATCGGTTGATGTGATGCGAAATCATCCGGAACGAATTCATCCTAAAGATGCGAAAAAGTTAGCGGCGATCGCGAGTGCGACGGATCAGATGAGTCACTTATCAGAAGACTTACTTTTTTTAGCGCGAAACGATAGTAAGATATCAACGCCTAGCCGTGAGAAAATCACAATCTCTCTGAATAAGATTTTAAAGAACTTGCTGGAGTTATTAGAACCTTTTGCACAAGACAAAGAGGTGAAAATCCAGTCTCAGTGGCTAGCCACAGTTTCTGTGGTAGGGGATGAATCACAACTGAGTCGTTTATTTTGTAACTTGCTGGAAAATGCGATTCAATACACGCCTGCTAAAGGGAAAGTAGACCTGATTTTAGCGAAAAATAATCGCTTTGCTATTGTTAGTGTTAAGGATACAGGAATTGGCATTGAGCGAGAACAATTACCCTTTGTGTTTGATCGCTTCTGGCGGGCGGACAAAGCCCGTTCTCGCCGAGAAGGGGGGACAGGGTTGGGTTTAGCTATTGCTCAAGCGATCGCGCAGCGTCATGGCGGGAAAATCACAGTTACCAGTCAGGTTGGGGTGGGTAGCTGTTTTCAGGTGCGTTTACCCGCAGTTTAACTCCGTTTCTTTGCTATTCTAGGCTAGAGATTTCTCAACTCGCAGCCCTCTATGACAGCTAGCGCTCAGATCACTCAATTCCAGTACAAACCCCTACACAAGCCCAACCAGCTTATCTATGGTACGGGTCAGACAGCGGTGGTTACAGGCTGGACGGTTAAAGGTGCGATCGCCAAACAGTTACAACCTCATGAGTTTGCTGTTATCGGTCAACTCTACAGTCCAACTCGGGGTATCAGCCTGCTGATCCGAAATCTATTAGCGAATCCTCATGTCCGCTTTTTGGTTGTTCTCAACGCCACGAAGGAAGACCAAAATGCTGGGGGTGGGATATGCTTATTAGACTTCTTCCGCAATGGTTTTACTGAAGGGCTCAGCGATACAGGGCGTCGCTGTTGGGTGATTCGATCTGCGATTCCTGGCTATATCGATATTGAAATTGAGGCTAATGCTTTGGAGACTCTCCGGCAATCGGTGGAGTGGCAAGAGGCGAAATCAATAGCTGAAGCGGTGAGTCAGGTAAAGTCTTATGCGGTGAGGGATAGGGTTGAACCCTGGGGTGCGCCGCTAGAATTTCCCCTAACTGAAGCCGTGCCAACAGTTTTACCGGGACCGCGCTACGGACATCGAATCGAAGGCAAGACGATTGCTGAAACCTGGGTCAAAATTATTCATCGGATTAAAACAACCGGAACCCTTCGACCCACGGGCTATGATGGGCAATGGCAAGAATTAATTGATTTAATGGCAGTGGTGACGGATGAGCCACCAGGGTTCTATTTCCCTGAACCCAACTATTTGCCCTGCGATCGCGCTTTTATTCAGGAGTATATTCACCAAATTTTAGATGATGCGCCTTATCGAGAAGGTGTGAAATATACTTACGGTCAACGTCTCCGTTCGTGGTTTGGCAAAGACCAAATTGAACAGATTATTACCAAATTAATTGGAGAAATTGATGCGGCAAGTGCCGTGATGTCTCTGTGGGATGTTAAGGATCACGAACAAGGGGGTAGTCCTTGTTTAAATCACCTTTGGGCAAGGGTTGTCGATCATGAGTTATCACTGACCGCGACTCTCCGCAGTAATGATATGTACATGGCGTGGCCCTCAAATGCCATGGGACTACGCGCCCTACAACAGTATATCCGAGACGAAATTGCCCAGCGCTCTAGTTATGATTTGCGAATGGGACCGTTGATTACTATCAGTCAGAGCGCTCATATTTATGATGACACCTGGGAAAATGCGGATCAGTTAATCCGAAAACAATATCCTGCAATTTGTCGGAATCGAGACTTTTATGACCCTGCGGGTAACTTTTTAATTGAAATTGAAACCGACAAAATAGTTGTTAAACAAACAACTCCTGGTAGTGGTGAAGTCGTTGCTTGCTACTCTGGGAAAAATCCCCTAACGCTGATCAGAGAAGTTTGTGCAGCTTCCCCAGCCATTCAACCCGACCATGCCGCTTATTTGGGAATGGAGTTACAGAAAGCCGCAGAATCACTGAAAACGAATAAGCACTATACTCAGGATAGTAAATGACACCATTTAATCAAGATCGACCAACATGGGATGAATACTTCCTCATGCTGGCAAAACTTGCCGCTACTCGCTCAACGTGCTTGGCTTTTCCGGTTGGTGCGGTAATTGTTAAAAACAAACAAGTTTTAGCCACTGGCTACAATGGATCACCTGCTGGCTCAGTTCATTGTACAGAACAGGGATATTGCTACCCAGGTTTGAGTAGCTGCGATGTTAGTAAAGATATGCCATCTCGCGCTGTTCACGCTGAAGCCAATGCACTGGCACAAGCCGCTAAACATGGTATTGCGACAACTGACGCTAGTATTTACGTCACCCTAGAACCTTGTCTTTCCTGTCTCAAACTGATTATTTCTGCTGGAATTCATGAAGTCTTTTATGAAACTCCCTTTAACAGTGGAGGAAGCCTTCTGGTCAGAGATTCATTCATCAATGAGGGTTTAGTTACTCTGAAAAAAATTCAGATATCCAAGGAAACAGCAGAACGATCGGCATCATCTTTATTGAATCCTACTTCTGTTGCTAGAGCTAATATAATAATTTAAAAATCATTAAGAATTGAGGTAAAATTATTGTGTTTAGCGATGTTGACATTGAAAAACAACTAGACTCTCAAAAGATAGATCCAGATACAGGACTATCAATAGAACCTTTTGAGAAAAATATGTTGACACCTGTCGGTTATGACTTGCGAGTGGGACAAAACGGATTTTCTTGGAATAATAAACGTGAGGTAGATATCGAAAGAGACGGTGGAATTGAAATTGAACCGATGGATACAGTTGTGATTGAGACGTTAGAGTCTATTACTTTATCCAAGGAAGTAGGAGCAACTATCCATGCAATGGCTACACGAGTTACTGCTCAGGGATTATCTCACATCTCTACTACTGTAGATCCCGGATGGACTGGCAAACTCTTAATTTCTTGCCACAACTATCGTGATAGTCCTGTCGAACTTCGACAAGGAGATCCTTTGTGTACAATTTGCTTTTTTAGAGTAGAGTCTAAAGCCAAAAGATCTGCTGGAGGATATCCTGGCAGATCTGATATCTGGAGCCAGCTTAGAGATAAAGCGAATGAAGAAAAACGACGACAGGCGCAAGAAAAACAATATGAGAAGGACAGGGAAAGAAGGGAACGTCAAACTCGATTATTCTGGATGGCTGCTTTTGCCGTTGTCGCTTTAGCTATTGGTATTGTCACTTCTTTAATTAATCCAGTTATCGGGGCTTCGTTAGCGGCTGTCATCGGTGGTATAAGTCCTTTTGTGGTCGAGATATTAAAGGCTAAATAATGGATTATTTTCAGTAAAATATATATTATAAAAATAAATTATACTGACTTAATTCAGATGTATTTATTTATTAAATTATGAATCAAACTCAAGCACACATTTACATTTCCGGTGCGTTAACTGGAGTTGAAAACCCTTTAAAACTCAAGGCATTTTATGAAGCGATTGGGGCGCTTTGTGAAACGATGGAATTTCAAGTCTATGTTCCCCATCTCAAAACCGATCCCATTAATAACCCTGATGTTAGCGCTCGACAAGTTTTTGAGACAGACAAGCGCCAAGTTAGTTCATCAGATTTAGTCATCGCCTACCTGGGTTGTCCTTCTTTTGGCGTTGGCATGGAATTAGCTTACGCAGAAATTCATAATATTCCTTTGATTCTACTTTACGAAAAAGATAAGACTATATCACGGTTTCCTAGAGGTATCCCCACTGTTATTGCTGAAATTAAATTTAGTAGCGATGAAGATGCCTTAGCTCGTTTGCAAAAGATTCTAGAGCAGTGGAGTACCGAGAATCCAACACAACCTCTGTCATTACCGATAGATTGATAGATTATGTCTAAGGCTGGTCGAACTGGGGCATACTTTATTAGGAAGATTCAAAAAATTCACATAACAAAGGAACAACATTATCAAACCATCGCAGTTGCGCTCCACTCCAGGCATTCGTTTTAGAGGTGGCTAGCATGGCTCGCCCGTATGCTTTGCCTTTTTCGGTGAGTCGTCGCTCTCTGGAACCGGGTTTTGTCCATTCCTGAATGCCTAGTTCATGAAGTGCAGCATTGACTTGAGCGGCTTTAACGTTTCGCCCTAATTGCTCTGACACCTTCTCAGCCACTTGGGAGGCGATCATCCCGGATGCTTCCTCCACCGAATGGGTGACTAAAAGCTGCTGTGCTTGATTAGCAGCACTGGCTAAAACCGGAAAACGCTGGCTGAGTACATTCAATTTCCACGATGCGATCGCACGTTGATCTAATCCCGCTTCTTCTAACCATTTGGCGATTAACCGTAACCCCTGATCCAGTTGCTGGAGTTCATTATCCAGAGGGAATTCATCGGTTTGGGGTAATTGTGCGATCGCGCCTTCGATGTCTTTGGGATAGGATGTCTCAACTGACTCTATCTCACTGGCGGGTTCAATCGGGAGACTTTCTGGTGATGTAGAACGCGCTGCTTCCACTAAAGCCGTTGCTGTCTCATTCCCAGCATCCGCTTGATATTGCCAAAATGCTACGGCTGCATCCCAGGATGATAACGCGATCGGTCTGGGTTTATCCGGTACCACTGTCCTGACGGTTTCTGGCAACTCGTTTTCGTTGGATTTACAAAATTTTTGCGCTGTTCCCTTGCTTTTACCCACGACTTCGGCGATTTGCCTGTGGGTGAACAACAAACGCTGATCCTGAGCAGAGGTTAGCTGGTAACCAGAAACCTCAATGTTTCCAATCTGGAAACGAACCGCTCTCGCTTCCGCTGCCATGTCACTGTACCTTGAATGAGCGACAAAACACTTTCTTGTACAACATTGTACAGTCTTCCGGCATGGGCTTGGTTACCAAGCCCCTACTAAGGCTGGTGACTGCGACGAATTTCTGTAATTTGGTCAGCCACCTCCAAAAGTTCTGGGGGCATATCGGGTCCTGTGAGAATAATATCCACCGAACTGGGGCGACTTTCCAGAAATCTCAATACTTCACTGAGGGGGATTAAGCCGTAGTTGATGGCTAAACTCAATTCGTCAAGGACAACGACAGAGTATTTCCCCTCATACACCACCTGTTGAGTATGATGCCACAATTGCTTCAGGGATTTATGTTCTGCCTCATCTAACTCTGGGGTATCAATATATCGTGGCAAGTCACAGCGAATCCATTCTAAATACTGTCCTAACCGAATCGGATGCTGGTGTCCTTGACCAATACCCCCTTTGAGAAACTGAACCACCAGCACAGGTGTCCCCTGTCCAGCTATTCTCAAGCCTTGAGCTATCACATTGGTAAAAAAGCTGCGCTGGGAACTGGTAAAGACTTGCACCAGCCCTTCTAGGCTGTAGGTCAGGTGATGCGCTGAATTAAGGGTAGGAGTTTCTAACTGGGAAACCATAGTCAACAATTAAAGAGCAATGAATCTGATGGACACTGCTCAAACCTTCCTTGATCAGTGTCTCATTTTGTCTAGCTTTTTGGCAGAACCCGCTTTTAACTATGTCGGAGCGATCGCCTTAGCTGATTTTATTCCACCGAATCCTTTTGGGCTGGGGATTCTAGCCGTTTACAACTTAACTCAAGTCCAACAAGTCCTCCCTTCTCTGTGCTCCCTGCCTACATTGTCACTGTATCACAAAATCTACAAGTACCTCAAGGAACCGAACCAGAAATTCAATCGATGCAGCGAACAAGATATAGCGTATTTTTTTCAGTGGCATCCCTCATCAAACACCATATCTACAAGTCCGTCAAGAGTGAGTCCTGGAGAATGTTCATCCACGGGGATTCATGGCAAAATGACGGTCAGTAGTTAGTAGCGTCAAAACCTGCCCAGATGCAAAGGATTTGTGCAACATTTATGACAGACTTGTCCAGGCTAGGAACAGAGGAGCTATTATCGTGAGACTAGTGATTCTGGGAGGTCCAGGTTCAGGGAAAAGCACACAGGCGCGACAGTTGTGTCGCCATTTGGGGATAGTGGAAATTTCCAGTGGTAACATTTTGCGTCGCGCGATCGCAGCTCAAACTGACTTAGGTCGAAAAGCGCAGCCCTACGTCGAGAAGGGAGAATTAGTCCCGGATGAAATCCTGATCGAATTCATGCGCCAGCGCCTGCTGGAACCTGACACGGTGAAAGGGTGGGTCTTAGAGGGATATCCCCGTACCGCGTTCCAAGCTGAGGAATTAGATTTTCTGCTTGAGGACTTAAATCAGCAGCTAGATTGGGCAATTTACTTAACTGTACCCGAATCGGTGATGATGACTCGTTCCGTGGCGCGATACGTTCCTTCGGAACAGACTCCGCCAACCCAAAACCAAGCTCAAGATAGCACCCCATCAACCAAGTCTCGTCTGGATGACCATCCCGAAATTGTCCCGCGCCGCATCCAGTTATTCTACGAGCGCACGGTTCCTATCCTGGAATACTATGACTATCGTCAAAAACTGTTAACCATAAACGGCGACCAACCGCCAGAGCAAGTTCAGCAGAATATCTGGCACAAACTTGAACTGGACGATTAACATTTTTTGACCCAACCACGTTCTGACAAAAAAGTACTACCATGTCTTGGCAACGTCCTGATCATCGCCAACCCAACCAACTCCGTCCCATCAGTTTTGTACGCGGATTCACTAAATTTGCACCAGCTTCTGTATTGACTAAGTGTGGTGATACCCAGGTGTTGTGTAATGTCACAATTCAACCAGGAATCCCGCGATTTCTGGAAGGAACAGGTAGTGGTTGGTTAACCGCTGAGTATCGGATGCTTCCCGGCGCCACACCCCAACGCCAAACCCGGGAATTACTCAAACTATCGGGTCGAACTCAAGAGATTCAACGACTGATTGGACGCAGTTTAAGAGCGGCTGTAGATTTAACCGCCTTAGGAGAACGCACGGTGTTTGTGGATGCGGATGTGTTGCAAGCTGATGCAGGAACTCGCACCGCTTCGATTACTGGGGGATACGTCGCCCTAGCTGAAGCGTTAGATAAATTAGTCCAAGCTGGAGAATTAGAGCGATCGCCAATCCGTCACCAAATCGCGGCGGTTTCGGTGGGACTGTTGGCGGGTGAGCCGTTTTTGGATTTAAAGTACGAAGAAGATGTCGCCGCGCAAACGGATTTCAATATTGTCATGAACGACGAATTGAATATTATTGAAATTCAGGGAACGGCGGAAGCAGAAAGCTTTAGTCGGACTCAGCTTAATCAGTTAATTGATTTGGCAGAAACAGGAATTCAGGAGTTATTAGACGCTCAACGTCACGCCCTGAGCTAATGCGAATTAAAACTTCTCGTAGGTTGGGTAGAGCAATAGCGAAACCCAACAGGTTCTCTGCTTTAAGTTGGGTTACTCTTCAAAAAGGCTCCGCCTACGTTACTCAGCCAAACCTACTAGAGTGACCCAGCTAAAATGGTGGAATAACTATTACCATTAAATTGGGCGCAAAGCTTTGCGCCCCTACAATTGACTTATAACGTATTAGCTTGTTCTATCCACTGGATATGCTGCGTCAATAATTGAGATAAATCATAACGCTCCAGAATCGTTTTTCGCGCTTGAACTCGCAGCGCCGCCATACCGTTAGGATGATTCAGCACTTCTTCCACCCGTTCAGCAATGGCTTGGGGCGAAAAAAAGTCGGTTAATAAACCATTAACCCCATCCTGAATAACTTCAGTTACAGGTGCAGTGTTCGACGCCACCACTAAACACGCTGTTGATAAGGCTTCTAACATTGACCAGGATAAAACAAAGGGACGGGTTAAATAAATATGAACGGAAGAGGCTTGTAATACTTGCAGATAGTCTGGATAGGGAAGTAACCCTGTAAAATGTACGCGGTTGAGATCCAGGGAAAATTTTTCCAGCATGACATCCTTATAGGTTTTGCCATCCGGAAGGGATTTCCCATAGGCGATACGATTTTCCCCAACGATAACCGCATGGCAATGGGGGCGTTTTTCTTGCAGTAAGGCAATGGTTTCCATCAACTGAGGAAAGCCACGATAGGGTTCCATCCCTCTGGCGACATAGGTGACAAGTTCCTCGACGTGAGATAGGTTTAAATTTAATCGAGGCAGGACTAATTTGTGTCCTGGTTTTGGTTGAAAAAACTTGGTGTCAATCCCATCATGGTGTACCGTAATTTTATCCCGATACTCTGGGGGGAATTGTTGCTGCTGCCAATGAGTGGGAGAGAATCCGCGATCGCAACTGTATAAATCAATCAGAATCGGCGCGTTTTTGATCCGAATCCGGGCTTCATCATCGGCGTTGAGGGGTTCTGCTGGATCGAAGTCGGCGTCTGAACCATGAGCGTGATAAAACCACTCGAAATAGCATAATAATTTCGCCTTGGGGAAACTGTCTTTGATAAAGAACGTCGGACCCCAACCCGAATGACCATACACCACATCGGGGATAAACCCTTGGGCTTTGAGTTGCTCACACAGGCGATAAACCGCTTGCCCTTGCAGCACTGCGTTTTCCAAGGGGCGGACATAGTGATGGGTTTCTGGACGGGCTTGGCGGGATGGCGCATAGATGGCTTTGGCAACACCGGGTAATTGACCCTCTTTGCGGGTTGTGCCAAAGACGACTTGGTGACGCGGGTTTTGTGCCAAGGTAACAGCGAGGTGGCGGAATTGGGCGGGAAAGTTGGAATGCAAAAATAAGATTCGCATCAGATGATGTTTCGTAGTCTGGGATACAGTTTTTCTCTTGTGGACTTTTTCCTCGATAACTGGGGGATCTCTTAATCCATTATCACAGATCGGGGATTCGTTCAGAGTCTAATCTGTCGGTGATAATTAAAACTTTTCTTAGGAGTGGATTTAGATGAGAGA
Organism: Coleofasciculus chthonoplastes PCC 7420; assembly: GCF_000155555.1. Lineage (GTDB taxonomy): Bacteria > Cyanobacteriota > Cyanobacteriia > Cyanobacteriales > Coleofasciculaceae > Coleofasciculus > Coleofasciculus chthonoplastes_A. Next base: position 261,176 of record NZ_DS989842.1, on the reverse strand, counting down.
TTTGTTGCTTTACAGAACGTTACGGGCAAAAAAAATGTGAGAATTATTCTCATTTTTAAACGATTTTGCGTTGGTTCAGCGATTTGGTAAAATCAAAAATTGGGGACTAGTGTGTCTAGTTTTAGGCAATTCCGGCTCAAGAGTCGCTGTCATGCCTGATTTAGCGAGAGTGATGCGCTAATTTGGCACATACAGGCGCAAAAAACTGTAGAGCTTGGATGCATGTATTTTTAATAAAAAATAGAAATTTTTTTTGACAGTAGCAATTTAATGTAGTATAAGCGCCGCAATGGTGAAGTTAGAGGGTTTATGGGCGTGTTGGGTCGAGTATGATTGCGGTTACTACACTGTACCTATGCGAATCATCTCGAAACCGTAAACATAGATATCGGCAATTTTATAGCGTTGCTCATTATCACGCCATTCAGCAAGACCAATTTCGTTCAGCCAATCTGCAAATTCATCAAATGGTGATAGGACATTCTGCGCTGATTCCTGCCACACGGTTTGCAATTCTTCTCTCGTAGGTAGAGCTGAAACACCTTTGAGATGATCAAAAAATCTCCGCAAATCAGGATATTCCTCTTTAATCGCATTGCAGCGCTCTTCTGATGCTTTTTTCAATCCAATTTCTAATGACTTTCCTCGAAGTAAACGGTCTGTAGGCGATTGAATTGATGTTTGTCCTCTGTAGGTTAGCTCTTGCTCTTTTGACCCCTTGAGCAATAAACTTAAACTCCGAGGAAAAGTAGTGCCACTTGAGTCTGTTAAACGTTCATAGACCCACCTGGATACATATTTAGCCTTTTGACCACGTCTTCGACGACTTCCCCAAAGCAATTCCAATGCTCGATCAATTGTTTCTTCACTAGCTTGATCTATGCTTTCAACGGGAGAGAATCGATCAACTAAGTTTTTGAAATCGTTTGATTGGATTGCCTGTCGAAGTGCTAATCGCAGAAAATCGATCCTTGTCCACTGTAAGAGAATATCACGTCCATTAAAGTGACTCTTATTATCAAAATTTAGTCTAGTCCAAATATCTTCTCTCAGGAATATCTTAAATCTAATTGCCACTGTCCTCCGTGCTTCACAAGCTTGGATTAGCTGGAATAAACCAGTCAATGCTTGGTGTCTTACCTCACCAACTTCAGGAAAATCTTCATCTAAATCATCATAGAGAAACCAAAGGGTTTCAGATTTACTTTTAGCTTGTTCATCAATAAGATCTATTGCATCTTTGACGATAAGCCGTAAACTTGAATCACTAGACAAATGAATCAAACTTTGAGTATACTCATATTTCCATCTGTCTCCGGGTAAATCCCTGAAAATTGCTTTCAACTCATTAAACTTTGCACCTTTTTTACCTCGAGGAAACTTAAAATACTTTTCTTTAAATAATCTAAGCAGTAAATAAGCTCTCCAAAAAGCTTCCCATGATCCTTCTTCTCTCTGTAATTCTTTCTGAATCGTTTTGAATTCATCGCGAGATGGGCGGCTATCATGAAATCTACCATGACCGGAAAAGCAAACTGTATTATCTAACCGACCATGAGCTAGTTTTTGAGCAACACTTTTATGTTTAAGTAGAAGCCAATACAGAGCAGTTTTTCCCGTTCCTTTCCGACCCCTAATCAGACAATTCATATCATCTAAAAATCGTTCAAAATCAGTAGTGCGCTGAAACAGGAGACTCAGTTCTTGCTTGGGATCAGCAGCGTTGACTTCAGGAAATTCAAGACTTTCAATAATTTCCCAGCGATGCTCTGCGCCAGTTAAAATGCTTTTTCGTTTAAGCTCATCAGTTTCCTCATCAATTAGATTAGCGATGCGAGTATAATAATCTACCAACGCTGGTACAGGATAGCTATCAGCCAAAGCAATTGGCGAAAGGTAGGGAACTACTAGCGGTTCGGCTAGTTCAGGCTGAGATTCATCTAAATCTGAGTCACTATCACTCGTTTCGTCTTCATTTGTTTCATCATTGATATCCCTGGCATTCTTGATATTTTTATGCAAATTATTCCAAATTTTTCTGACTTTAGACATGCCCGTTTCTGTTACATCAGGTACTGGGGTAAAAACAAAATTTATCGATATATTTTTCAGTGCCTGAATTGATTGGAGCAGCAGTTCAATTCCCTGTCGATTTTGTTCATTAGGAAATAGGAATATAATCACCTCGTCAGCCGCTTGTAGCAATGATAAAGCTCCCCATTGATTAATTCCAGTTCGCGAATCGACCAGGATAATATCAGGTTGCAACTGCTCTTTAATTTCACGAGTGAAAACCGACCAAAGACTTTCTCCCGAGTCTACAACGGTAATAGCTCGCAGATCATCAACCTTAGAAACATAATCTAGGTTGAGATAACCAGCGGGAACGACGAATAATCTGCCTGTGGCATTAGGCATTCTAACTTCGCCAAATATTTTAGCAACTGAAATACTCGGTTCCACTCCCTCTGGTAAGTAGGAACGCTCATAAAAATAGTCAACAATTCCATACTCCGGTTGCGGATTTAGGTTGAATGCTGTACTTAAACCTGGTGCTTCTAGATCTAAATCAACAGCAACAACTTTGCGACCCCGCATCGCCAAAATCCAGGCAACATGAGTTAATGCAGTCGTTCGACCTACTCCTCCTTTAAAAGAATAAAACGTCACTGTCCGAGGCACACGGGGTTCGCGTTGAGCAGGTTGAGGATAATTTTGTGGGTTAGCTGCCTGTAGCGCTAAATCTTGCCAGGTGTATACCAAAGATCCATTAACAACCTGTGGACGTGAAAGATTAAGCGATTCGGCTTCTTGAGGCGCATACAGGGACAAAAAACCAGGAGACAAAGGAACCTTTAATTGGTGCAGGAAACTTAGCACCTGCTCCTTTCGCTGAGGTATAGATAAATCGGCAAAGTGATCACTCACGATAGTCAGATTCAACAAACCTGACGTGGAAATATTAACGTCAACCCATGCCTGTGGACTGGATACATAGTAGTTGGTAATTTCCTGCTTGAGCGTTCCTTGCCACGTCTCCTGCATTTTTCATTCTCCTTAAAGCTGAGTGGCTTGTTTATGTAACCACTGGCTGAGACGCTTATATGCTTTTAACCAGCGCTTGTAGCTTGTATCATCAGGCTCACTGCCACAATAGCGCATATCTATGAAATGTTGGTTCGGATTCTGAATTTCATCCAGCCATTTCATCACCTCTGGAAACTTCTCAACTCTAGAACGAAGTCGGTTGTGCCGTTTCAGCGCCTCACTGAAGTTGTGTCCAGGATTAGTGATGGTATGTCCAGGATTATTCAAGTCTGTCTTCCATTCCTGACTGGCATTCTTGGGCAGAGTAGCAAAGATCATCGCCTTGAGCAGACACTCAATAGCAACACCCCCAAAATGCATAGCAGCTATTTTTCGCCCGGAGTTGCATAATATTTCAGTATCGGTATGGCGCTCTATGAATGCAGCTTGGTAATCTTCCATACTTCGTAAAAACATGATTGGTGTCTTATCGATATTATGGACGACCTTAGGGACTCAATGTACGGTTCTCGTCACAGACTGGATGTAACCAGATTGGGTAAGAAAGGGTCATTGGCAGTTAAGGACTTGAACGTTGAGGAATTTAGCGAAAGTTTAAGAATGATTGCAATAAACAACCGTTAAGTTGTTTTAATTATAGGCTGAATCCCAGTCATTAAGCGGGTTTGGGCGATTTTGCCCCCATAACCATCCGCGTTAATACCTACTCACGAAATGCGAAAAGTCTGAGACAATCAGAAACGACTTGAAACTATAGACTCATCGATAACACTGCCCATTCGTCCTCAATCGGGCTTTGTGCAACTAATACAAGGGAGAAACTCGTATGAAATTAGCTTACTGGATGTATGCAGGTCCGGCTCACATTGGCACTCTCCGCGTTGCCAGTTCCTTTAAGAATGTCCACGCGATCATGCATGCACCACTGGGCGATGATTATTTTAACGTGATGCGATCGATGCTGGAACGGGAGCGAGATTACACCCCAGTAACCGCCAGTATCGTAGATCGACACGTTTTGGCACGGGGTTCTCAGGAAAAAGTGGTGGATAATATTGTCCGCAAGGATAAGGAAGTCACCCCGGATTTGATTGTATTGACCCCCACCTGCACCTCCAGCATTCTTCAAGAAGATTTGGCTAACTTCGTGGAACGCGCTGAACTTGAAGCCAACAGCGATGTGATGCTGGCAGATGTGAACCACTATCGGGTGAATGAACTTCAAGCTGCCGATCGCACTTTAGAACAAATTGTCCAGTTTTACCTGAAGAAAGCGAACAAGAAAGGAGAATTACCCGAAGGGAAGACGGAAACACCCTCAGTGAACATCATTGGCATTTCCACCCTCGGCTTCCACAACCAGCACGACTGCACCGAATTGAAGCGGTTAATGGCTGATTTGGGGATTGAAGTAAACGAGGTAATCCCAGAAGGCGCATCGGTTCACAATCTCAAGAATTTGCCTCGTGCTTGGTTTAATTTAGTTCCTTATCGGGAAATCGGCATGATGGCGGCGCGTTACCTGGAAGCCGAATTTGACATGCCTTATGTGGATATCACGCCGATGGGAGTCGTGGAAACAGCGCGGTGTATCCGTAAGATGCAGCAGGTACTCAACCAGCAAGGTGCTGATGTCAATTACGAGGAGTTTATTAACAATCAGACGCTGTATGTGTCCCAAGCCGCTTGGTTCTCCCGTTCCATTGACTGTCAGAATTTGACTGGGAAGAAAGCCGTTGTCTTTGGTGACAATACCCACGCGGCGGCGATGACCAAAATTTTGGCACGGGAGATGGGGATTCATGTGGTGCTAGCGGGAACCTACTGCAAGTACGACGCGGACTGGTTTAAGGAACAGGTGAGCGAGTACTGTGACGAGATCCTAATTAGTGAGGATAACGGCGAAATTGGGGATGCGATCGCGCGGATTGAACCCTCGGCTATTTTTGGCACTCAGATGGAACGCCATGTGGGTAAGCGGTTGGATATCCCCTGTGGTGTGATTGCGGCACCAATTCACATCCAAGACTTCCCCATTGGTTATAAACCATTCATGGGTTACGAGGGGACAAATCAAATGGCTGATTTAGTGTACAATTCCTTTACCTTGGGAATGGAAGATCACCTGTTGGAAATCTTCGGTGGTCATGATACAAAGGAAGTAATTACTAAAGGGATTTCCGCTGGTTCTGACTTGAATTGGAATAAAGAAGCGCAAGCGGAATTGAATAAAGTGCCAGGGTTTGTGCGCGGTAAAGTGAAGCGGAATACAGAGAAGTTTGCCCGGGAGCGAGGGTTTAGTGAAATTTCTCTTGAGGTGATGTACGCTGCTAAGGAATCTGTAGGCGCGTAAGATATACCTACCGGGTTTAAGCCAAGACACATAAATCTGTAGAGACGTTGCATACAACGTCTCTACAGTTGTCGAGGCAGGTTTTACCTGCTACAAATCAGTATTATATAAAAGCTATTAAATCACCATATAGTTAAGACACGGGGAGCAGAATAAATGAAAAGTTAATCAGCCTTAAAAAGACCGAATAGATAAACCCCCCTTGAAGGGGGGTTTATAGTTTATTTATATAGCAACCGCCATAGCGGTTAGGACACATCATTTTGTTCCAGACGTTGCATGCAACGTCTCTACAACGGTTTGTTTGTCCTAATCGATGTGTCTACTGCTATACTACTAACGTGGTGAGTAGTGAAAGTGCCTTAGTAGATCGTTCTGGAGGTTAAGATTAATTGCTGTTATGGGATTACGTCTCCTCCCGACAAAGATAAAATTGTATTGATAAACGCCTTTAATTCAGAACATGCTTCAATAGCATCCATCAGATCGTTTGGCTCTAAGATTTTTTTGGCATCACGCGCTTTATTATAACTCCGGGAACTTTTCCCTAATTCAAAGATTTCTTTAATTCGCTGGGAAGGCGGATTATCATGATTAACTTTCTCAGGATTGCCACTGGGAGCAGATTTATTATGTTTAGCCAGTTTCTGAATAGTTGACCAAAACGGTAAAAGCCAAGCTTCAAATTCATAGGATGCAGCATGGGGATAAAACTTGGGGTTATTTCCCACCCATTCCCTCATTTTTTTCTTAGCATCTTCTGCATCTTCAAAATCTCTAATCCCTTTGGTATCTGTATAAACGTCTGTCAGTGCAATGACAGCATCATAAGCCTCTTTACCACTCATGAGTTTTTCAACCTGACGTTTGAGTATCTTCATGGACGCCCTCCCATTAAGTTCATCGCCCATACTTGGTCTAAACTATACTCTTCCAGCCACTTTTCTAAATCTAAAGAGTCTGCCCACGTTAGAGTAGTTAACCCATCTTCGGCGTCACACACCAATACTTCTTTGGGTTCAAGAAATCCTATGAGTCTATCTGAATGAGTTGTTACAATAAGTTGAGTTCGTTGAGCAGCTTCTCGCATGACATGAGCTAGCAATTGGAGCAACTCTGGATGTAAACTCACTTCAGGTTCATCAATCAGAGTTACAGCGGTTAAATCTCGGCTTTGTAGGAGTGTCACCAACCACAAAAAGCGCAAAACTCCCTCAGATAATTGATGCATATAGAGGGGTTCTGAAAAATTTTTATCTTTCCAGGTCATTGCCAAAGTACCTGCTGCTACTGGCGGAAAACTCAATCGTTCAAAATCGGGAAAGGCAGCAGAAAGGGTATCTTCTACGATTTCAAATCGATCAGGATCGGTTTCTCTTAGATAATAAAGACAAGAGACTAAATCTTCTCCATTGGCTCCAGGTAAGGTGGCTGGACGCAGGGATTGAGGCAAACGAACGGGACTTTTAGGAGCTACATTTAATTCCCAGGATCGGTAAAAACTACAGGAGGCTAATCGCTTTCTCAATGTCTCCGGTTGTTGATACATTTTGGGAACTTGAGACAGGGATGTTTCTAAGGGATTATGTTCCCAATTCGGTCGCAATAGTCCTCGTTCCTGTGGCGTGGAATATTTGACATCTAAGCCACTTGAATCAATGTACTTGAAGGGTTGCGGTGCATGAGGATCACGCTGTTGACTCAATGTTTCCAGACCAATTTCATAGAACTGACCTTTAAGATTTATTTTGAGGTTGTAGTTTAGGGGTGGCTCATCGGGAACAGACATGGACAAGGCGATAGCTAAACTATCCGCCTGGTTACGTGTCACCATATCACGAAGACCACCTAATTCGGAAATAGTGGATTGTAGTTGACCGTTTGCTGACGCGGCTAGGAGTGAGAATATCTCTAAAAACGACGTTTTGCCTACTCCATTTGCACCAATCATCACCGTTAGTGAGCGCATATCCACTTGTACAGAAAACAAGCGACGGTATCCTTCGATGGTTATGTGTTCAAATGAGTTCATATTTGGATTTATTTCACTTATTTATAGTACTGAAATGATTAGACTATCGCATCATATTCCTATCTTGCACCACTCGCATCAAACCGCTTGGGTTCAAACCAAAGGAACCCAAAGCGAAAGTCAGCTTTAGCTGACTGAACAAAAGTTTTAGTCCGTTGGGTCAAAGATAATGGTCAATCGCGCAGTCGGAATGAGTTGTCGCAGAATTCGCACATGACCATCCGCATCAGACCAACGGCGATATCGACCCATAACGACTCGTTGGAAATTTGGCAGCAGATTAACCACAATCCAAGGCTTGAGACGGTCTTGATATAGCATAATAAAGTTATCTCCTATGTAAGTGGGAGCCAGAGCCAGTCCGATGCTTGTCTAGGGCGCGGGACTGGCTTCTGACTTTGAACGTTTCGCGTTCATTTTAAGAATATCACAAAAATAAATAACCTTAGATTATAGCGTACTTTGGGCTTTTTTTGTAGCTAATTTGTAGCTAACGCCCTATTTACGAGTGCAGACCTGTAAGATTAAAAGCGATAATGAACGTCAACTGTTGGTCGTGAGCAAACGTATTCACGTTACAATTCCCGACTATATTTATGAAACTTTAGGGCAATGGGCAGACAACGAAGGCAGACCCAGAGCGAGTTTGGCTGCCTTTCTGATTGAGGTGGCTGTACTAGAAGCTCAAAAAACCGGACAGATACCACCCAAGCCCGAAAAACCAGATAAAGGTAGATAAGGATGATTTATGTCAATTCGGCGCCAATGGATAACTAACAGTCGCATCCCCTGGTTTTTGGGTCGAGTGTTGTGCTGTGTGAGTTTGGGATTGACTATTGCTTGTCAAGCAGAACCTTCCTCTGGGGTGAATTCTCCGGGAACGTCTAGACGCGATCGCATTCCAATCTACAGGATTGTACGAGTTTGAGAATATTGTGCTTCCCAGTGGCGATGGTCAAGATATTATTGTGATTAGTTTGGCGAAAGGAAGTGGCAATGAGGCGGCGTATCGACAGGCGTTTGAGCGAATTCAGGGAACGTTGCAACTCTTGCAGTAGTAGGATTGTGTGCTGTGGGTTCGAGTTGTGCGATCGCACTTAGCGTTATTGGTCAAGATATCTGTAGGGGCGACCCGCCGTACAAAATCAACATAACCCATCCATCAATTTTATCGGGTCGCCCTGCATCAAGTATCAGTAATTATCTGACACGGCGTACATTGAGACCAGGGCGAGTCGAGACAAGTTAATCTTCACACCGCTATATTTGAACAGCGACTCGCCCCTACAACCTTTGCAATCCCTATCATCTCTATGACGAATTCAAAACCTGTAAAATCTATTTCACCATTGTAGGGGCGCACAGACGTGCGCCCGGAAAACCTGTCAAATTTATTTTCAGCTATGGTTAATCTGGGCGGGTTTTGTTGTTCATTTATCGGTGGGTAGGGCGGGTTTTGTTGTTCATTTATCGGTGAGGAGGGCGGGTTTCGTTGTTCATTTATCGGTGAGGAGGGCGGGTTTCGTTGTTCATTTATCGGTGAGGAGGGCGGGTTTTGTTGTTCATTTATCGGTGACTATCTAATTGAATCCCTAAACCCGCCCCTACAAATTATCCCTAAACCCGCCCCTACAAATTGTCCCTAAACCCGCCCCTACAAATTGTCCCTAAACCCGCCCCTACAAATTGTCCCTAAACCCGCCCCTACAAATTATCCCTAAACCCGCCCCTACAAATTGTCCCTAAACCCGCCCCTACAAATTGTCCCTAAACCCGCCCCTACAAATTGTCCCTAAACCCGCCCCTACAAATTATCCCTAAACCCGCCCCTACAAATTGTCTCTAAACCCACCCCTGCAAATTGTCCCTAAACTCCAACGAATGCGTGATTATTATTTCCTCGCATTTTCTACTGAATCAAAATTACCGCCTCTTGCGCCTTTGCATTGAGCGCTTTTTTTAACTCTCGTCCCACCTTATTAATCAGTTCATCAAAGGTTTCTTGATTCTCAATTAGTTGTTCTCGAAACACATTCTCTAACTCCGGTTTCATTTGTTCGCACGTTGAGTTAATCTTATTATCATTCAACAGAAATTGACGACTCCAACCGGGAATATCTAATTTTGTCTTAATCGCTTCCTGGGTTTTGCTACGGGTGATTTCTACACCAGCCGCCAGTACGGAAATCCCATAAATGACTAATAGGGGCCAAGCCAAATGTCCAGTTAAAATCAAGGCAATAATTCCCCCAACTGTTCCCCCACCAATCACGAGATTAACAATTAATAACACCGTATCCGCCAAGATAGCATCGCCCACGGAGATTTCGGGGTTAACCACATCCGGATCAATCCCTTCCTCAAATCGTAAACTACTTCGGGGTATCTGATATCTTTGACAAATTGGGTCAGTTTCTACTGATAATTCGGGTTGAATTTTGCTGTTAAACCAGGTAATCGATTGATTTTTGACAATCTGTCGGGCGGATTCATTACCCTTATTCCCCATCGCATCCTGTTTAATCCACGCCTCCGCCTTCTGCTTCATCCGAGTTTCCAAGTCACCTAATGTCCGGATTTTATTCATGCGCCAGTCTTGTAAACTGGGTTTAACCGCGTTGTCAATTAACCCCTGAGATAGCGGTTTAATCAGCAGTTCAATTAACTCAGGAATATGGCGTTCAATAATCGATTTTAGTTTCTCAGAATCAAACCGTTGATCCACTTCTTTTTTAAACGCTTCCGCCCGTAAATCCCACCGTCCAACTCGGGCTAATCCTAGGGCAATACACCGTTCGGGTTCAGGATCAGGGCGCACCTGGGTGGCGGGTTCGGGGAAGATTTCTTCGCAAATCTGACGGGTAAATTGCATCCGTGATGCGCCCCCTGTCATTAATATCACTTTGGGGGTTATTCCTTGTTTCGCTAAGGTTTCTTTTGCCTCAATCACTGATTCCCGAAATGATTCAACCCAACTTTTCCCATCCAATTCTGTTAATGGTTGATTCAATATCTCCGTCATAACGGTTTTATTGACTTGGGGGATAAAATAAATCTGTTCGTTAATCGATTCAAAGCCCCGGGCAAAGGATTGGGGATGGCTGTAGACTTGTTCATTAGAAAAATAATCTTCTTTGGCTTTCCGGCTAGCCAAGAGACAACGGGATTTATGATGGGGATATTCTTCAAACACCCATTTTAATAGGGCGGTATCTTCATAGTTCGCCACAGTTCGCTCAAAAATTGCTCGGTCAATCAGGAAAGCGCCTAAGGTATTACTGCCAAAATCCAGGGGAATTTCATGTAAACTCTTGACTAAGGTAAAATCGGTTGTGGACGAGCCAATATCAATAATCAGTACCGCCGATTTGAGCTTATCATAGTCCAGCTTCCCTGCTTCCTTCGCCTGCATAAATGCCGCCCGTGATTCCGGAACTACGCTGAGTCTGGGAATTCCGGCGGCTTTACAGATGGTTTGGTAATCCTGGCGATCGCGCTTTGACCAGCCAGAGGGACAACCGACGAAAAAATGACTCTTTTCTTCCCCTTCCAGTTGTTTGCTTTTTTGCAAAAGTCTGTAATAGGTTTCTAGAAAATGGCGAATGGTTTTGCGGTAATCTAGATCCGGATTCGGTTTTTGTTTGAAGGCAATATCCAGTTGAGTTACACCCACTTGGATTAAAGCCTGTTCCCCCACCAAATAACCCAGATCCGGATGCCAGCCTAAGGCGGTAATTTGCACTTTCTTATTATTCACCTCCAGCATTTCTGGGGGGTCAATGCTCTCCACTAGCGCTTTAGCCACGGCTGTTTCACCGTGTCCTAAATCAAATCCAATGGTTTCTAAAACGTGCATATTCTCGGAAAGAATAGAAGATAATGGAGAGGCATCCCGGTTGACAGGACTCTCAGTTTTTTCAACGTTTTTTCGGAAAACTACATCAGTCATAATTAATTATTTATTAAGTTCTCGGTTCAATTACCCGTCCCCGCCGCAATAAGCGATCGCCTTTCACTAAAGCGGGCGCGATTGTAATATACTCTTTAGCATTGGGGTTGATACTTGGCTCGAAGTCAAAATACTCCCGATGACTCTTGACATCCTCCGGTTGATAGAGTTTGGCTTCAATCCCCTGCTCAACCAAAATTTGGGGTATAAGTTTAGTCAGTTCTAGCGCCATCTGAGGCTTTTCTAGAAATGATGCGCCTATCAACCGTTGTAGCAGATTTAATAATTCAGGTTGTTCCTCAATTGCATTCGCATCGACGGTTTTCTTCCCATCTTGGGCTTGAGCAACGGCTAAATCAATGGTGTTGAGAGCTTCTGCTATGTTGTCTAACAAGACTTGACTATCGATTCGCAGGGTAAGCTGAGAGGCGATTGATTCCGGCGTTTCTGTAGGGTTTTCTGGAGGACTTTTATCGAGTTGGGAGACAACCTCTAGCCCAACCAACAACGCCATCAGCAAAATATCTAACCACACTCCGGGCGCATCGGAACTTAAGTTGAACAGCGAATCCAAGATACCGATACAGAGAAGTCCCTGAAGAACTTTGAGAATCAGGCGTTTGGGAGATAATTGTCGCCCTGTTTGGTCCTCTGACTCCGATTCTGGGGGGGTAACCCGCATCGGGTTGATTGGATTCGCCGCCGCTAGCGTCGCCACAGACTGGCGTAGTGCATCCAGGAAAAAAGCCGCCAGACGCACTTGAGAGACACTCAGTCCCCCGATGTAACTGCTTTCCAGAGTATTGAGTTGGTTTTGCACCAGCATCACCACCTGTTCTGGATTCGTGGTTTTATCGATCGCGCCTTGCAGTTCCTGCCGTTGTTTGCTAAAAAGCGTTAGTAATGTGGTCATCGCCTATTGTGAGACTATGGCACTGCTTCTAAGTGATAGCCTAAAGCAGTTCTTGGTTGTGTGGAATATATTCCTAAGCTTATCGCTGATGGTTCATCGTGCGTAAACCTCTGGCTGTGAAGCCATCCCAACAACATTGTAGAGACGCGCCATGGCGCGTCTCTACACAGAAGCAAAGGTTATGAATTGACTACTGTCGCCGTGACTGTTGTTTTTTGAACAAAGCGCCAAATCCCAAAGCCAGCCCTGAGCCCAGAATCGTCAGGGGTTCAGGTACTGCATCATAAGCGTGGTTGTCGCTTTCAAAGGCGAGGGTTTCATCCTCACCCTGTTGAGTCAGCACTACTCTATCAAACCATTGCTGTGATCCCTGAGCCGAGAAATTGATATAAGGATTGTTAGACTCCTCTGTTTGATTATCCCCCCCAACGCCAGGACCCACTCCCAAACTGACAAAATCATCGGGCGTAAACCGGGCTAAACGGGTATCACCTCGGAAAAATTCAATTTGATTACTCGAATCCATAGACCCCCAATGCATCCCCCAATAGCTGGAGGGTTTAGGTAACTGAATCGAGACTTGGTTGATGTCTCCATCATCCTGAGAATTTGTCGGTAGTGACAAGTAAGCTGACGTATTATTTTGGGTGGGACTGGAAAAGGGGACTGCTCCTTTTGTGGGTACGAGTGCGCCACCGTTGTTAATCACTAATGCGTCTTCTGGAGAGTAGGTTGTTCCTTTTTGATTAACCGCACCAACCTTTGTGAAGTCAAGGTCAGGCGCGTCATTGAAATCAATCACTACAGCACCGGGTCTACTGGTCGTCAGTCCCTCACTTCCGGCTGGGCTACCTTTGAGTTCACCGCCCGTGGTAATCGTAAATCCACTGAGGGAAATAACCCCGATCATAGCGGTTGCTGTAGCAGCTACGGTAGTGATGATTGATGCATCCTTATTCATTGTCATAGCTTTATCAAGCTCATCTAGTCTTTATAAAGAGAACTTTATTTGTTCCTCTAGGTAGATATTAATTTAATGAAGCTTACTTTTAGGTGAAGCTGCCGTGAAGATAGCAGAATTAATAGCAGTGTTTATATAAAGATTTGGTAAAGGGAAATTACCATTGATTTAGCGAAGTCGGGGATCTAAATAAAACTCTGATGTTTATCCATCCGTTTCAGTCATCCACACAACATTGTAGAGACGTTGCATGCAACGTCTCTACACAGAAGTTATGAAACAGAACTAACGCCGCCGTGACTGTTGTTTTTTGAAGATAGCGCCAAATCCTAAAGCCAAGCCGGAACCTAGAATCGTCAGAGGTTCGGGAACTGGACGATAAGCGTGGTTGTCGCTTTCAAAAGCAATATTATTATTGTTACCCAGTTGAGTCAGTCTTACTCCGTTAAACCATTCTCCTGAGTTATCAGAAAAGAAATTAACGTAGGGATTCGCTCTTGCAAGTCCTTGATTACCAGGACCGCCTCCGGCTTCTACATCTAAACCTAAAGCTGTTAAATCATCTGGGGTAAAGGTCGCTAAGACTGTACCATCTCGCAAAAATTCAATTTGGTTAGCTGGGCTATTGGCACTTGCATCGTCCATTGAACCCCAGTGTAAACCCCAGTAGTTTGACAGTGTAGGTAAGGTAATGGTAACTTGGCTTACACCATTGTTATTATTTGTAGGAAGTGAAAGGTAAGCTGAAGTGTTATTCGTACTACCGCTAGGTGGACCGGAATAGGGAATAGCTCCTGTTTGGCTAACAAAAGCGCCTCCGTTATTGATGACTAAGGCATTTCCCGGAGAGTAAGTAGCGCCCTTTTGATCTATTTGATCAACTGTCGTAAACGGAGAGTCAACAGCTTCGTTGAAAGTGATGACTCTTGCGTTAGATACATTAGTGGTCAGCCCTTCAATTCCAGCAGGACTACCTTTAGCTTGACCGCCCGTTGTAATTGAAAAAGCACTGGCGGGATTAACACTTAATGTAGTAGCCGCTATTGCTCCTACTGCAGCCGCCATCGATAATTGTTGAGTATACTTTATAAATCTTTGACTCATAATAAACTCCCTTGAAGTAGATGTAAATTTGTCTCTCTACATAGATATTAGTACGATAAAGCTTTAAGTCTATAAAGTTTTGGTAAAGATGTAGCCCCAAAACTCAGTATTTATATAAAGTTTTTATGAAGAATCGACAAATGTTCTCAAAACTTCACCACGAACCCCCACCCCGAAAACGGCTCAAAACCAGGAAAATCAAGCGTTGCAGAGAATTAAACGTCAGATCAAGTCACCCTTTCCTCAGTGATGGGCGTAGGTATAGCAATAGACATATCGATTAGGACGTTCGGCACCATTGTAGAGACGTTGCATGCAACGTCTCTACATAAATGATGTGTCCTAACAGCCATGGCGGTTGCTATAATTACCGAGGGGTTGGGCAACTGGGGCGATTAGCACAAGCAAAATCCCCGACTTCTCAGGAAAATCGGGGATGCTGGTTCTTTAAACTTAAGAAACAACCACAGAATCACGACGCTTACCAGAATGGTGGACACGCCTCATCACCCAGAACCACCCCCCTCGCAGTACACCCGCCATCGTTTGCGGGAAAAGACTCGCCCACAGATTAATCCCCACACAGATACAAGCTAACCCTAACAAGATGAACGTGGGCGCCATCACCACCCCAATCATCAACCATGTCCAAACATGGAGAACCATCACCCCAGCCGGAAGACAGGCAAATGCAGCCGCTAACCGCACCTGACGTTGAGGGCGCTGGAGTCCCGTCAAAATCATCGTCTGTAATGTCAGCAGTAAGTTTAGGGGAACTAACCCCCCACAAATCGCCACACAATGGGCGCGGGAAAATTCAAGTAGGGACGTGAGATCAAACATGGAAATATTGCAATAGGTACTTTTGCTAGTTTATCCTGCAAGTCTGAAGGATACCTGTCCACAAAGGCGGACTTATGTCTCCCAATTACAAAGCTTTTACAATCCAACCGCTAAAAAAATGGAATAAACCAAGGCACAGTTGTACAATATGACGGTTGTATTGGGCAATACAGGCATTGATCGAGCGCTATACCTTGCCTGAAATGGGCGAACTCTGGACAGATACCTATAAATTCAAAACCTGGCTACAGGTGGAAATTGCGGTTTGTGAGGCAAAAGCGGAATTGGGTGAAATTCCGGCGGATGCGGTTGCGGAAATTAAGGCGAAGGCAAATTTTGACGTTGATCGCATCTTGGAAATTGAGGCGGAAGTCCGTCATGATATGATTGCATTCCTGACGAATGTGAATGAGTATGTGGGGGATGTGGGGCGCTACATCCACTTGGGATTAACCAGTTCTGATGTTTTAGATACGGCGTTGGCATTACAACTGGTTGCCAGTCTAAATTTAATTGTGGAATGCTTGGAGCAACTGATTCAAGCGATTCGCTATCAGGCGCAACAACATCGCTACACGGTGATGATTGGGCGATCGCATGGGATTCATGCGGAACCGATTACCTTTGGCTTTAAGCTAGCTGGGTGGTTAGCGGAAATTCTGCGACACCGCGATCGCTTGGTGAATTTGCGCCAACATATTGCTGTCGGTAAGATTTCCGGTGCAGTGGGAACCTACGCCAATACTGACCCCCGTGTGGAAGCGATCGCCTGTCAGAAACTGGGACTTGATCCAGATATGGCATCCACTCAAGTCATTTCGCGCGATCGTCATGGTGAATTTGTCCAGCAGTTCGCCCTGTTAGGGGCGTCTCTGGAACGCTTTGCGGTAGAAATTCGCAACTTACAACGCACCGATGTCTTAGAAGTGGAGGAATTCTTTGCCAAAGGACAAAAAGGTTCGTCTGCCATGCCTCATAAGCGTAACCCGATTCGGTCTGAACGCCTAAGCGGGATGGCGCGGATTCTTCGGGGTCATGCGATCGCGGCATTGGAGAATATGGCACTATGGCACGAACGAGATATTTCTCACTCCTCTGTGGAACGAATTATCCTGCCCGACACTTGCATTTTGACCCACTTTATGCTCCATGAAATGACTCATTTAGTCAAACACCTATTGGTGTACCCAGAAAACATGAAGCGGAATCTGAATCGATATGGCGGTGTTATCTTTAGTCAACGAGTCATGTTAACCCTTGTAGAAAAGGGAACCAGTCGAGAAGACGCCTACAGTATTGTCCAGTCTTGCGCTCATCAGGCATGGAATCAACCGGGGGGAAATTTCCGGGAACTGATTAGCCAAGATTCTCAGGTTCAGAGTCAGCTAACACCCGATGAAATTGAGGACTGTTTTAATCCCCAACATCATTTTCGCCATCTCGACGAGATTTATCAACGTTTAGGCATTTAATGTAGAGACGTGCCATTATTCGTCTGTAGGGGCGGGTTTCACTACTATCGTTTCTTACCTTACCCAAATGTAAATAAACCCGCCCCGACTGAGTAGCGTATCTGTAGGGGTAGGTTTAGGGCTTTTCTGTTCATTCTTGATGATAACATTTATTCAAAACCCGCCTTCTTGTACAAATGACGAATTAATATGGCTTCTCCATTTCCCGGCATGAATCCTTATTTAGAACATCCTGACTTTTGGGTGGAAGTTCACAATCGCTTGATTGTAGCAATTTCTGATGTTCTAGTTCCCCAAGTTCGTCCTAAGTACCGAGTCGCGATTGAAAAGCGCATTTATCAGATTAACCAAACCGATGGGGATAGTGGACTTTTGCTAGGGATTCCTGATGTTACAGTCAACAGAAAACCGAATGATCCCGATAACCAAGAATCAACAGTCGCTGTTGCCCCACCTACCGAACAACCGACGACGGTAACTGTACCCATACCCGAACAAATCAAACAAGCATATCTAGAAGTGCGAGATTTAGTCACCGGGCAAGTCGTGACAGCGATTGAAATTATTTCCCCCGTCAACAAGCGTGCTGGAGAAGGGCGAGAAACCTACGTTAAAAAACGGCAGAAAATTTTTGGGAGTTTTACCCATTTAATTGAAATTGACTTACTGCGGCAATGGCAACCCATGCCACTCTTAAATAATACAATTCAGTCAGATTATCGAATTTTAATTAGTCGTCAAGAACGTCGTCCTCAAGCAGATTTATATGCTTTTAATTTACCGCAACCAATTCCGGCGTTTCCGATACCCCTGCGTGCAGGCGATAGAGAACCTGTAGTAGATTTACAAGCATTGCTGCATCAGGTTTACGACCGAGCCGGTTATGATTACACCATTGATTATAGTCTAGAACTGATACCCTCATTGTCAGAAGCAGATACCCTTTGGGTCAATGATTTGTTAGATGAACTTCAGTTACGATAGCTGCTTTATTACCCATTTTAAAGACACGAAAGCAATAGAATAAATCTGGAATATGTCACCTTTAGTCCTCCTGTAGGGGCGACCCGCTTGCACCAATTAACAACTGTATCCACTCAATTTGATCGGGTCGCCCTTTACTCAAATCGGTCAATAATCCTGCTGAGGTAATCCCAGATTATCCAATACTTCATCTAATCTGTCTTTAAATGCTTTAAGACTAGGCATATCTATAATTTGGCTAATATCTAGGTTACCTTGATCAATTTTATCATTCAGTAACTCTCTTGTTGCTGGTTTACCCAGATGCTCTTCTAACTGTTTTTTCAAAGAGTTAGGCGAATCATCATTACCTGACTCATTTTCAAGTCGCTGACAATTTTGATAACGCTCCCGCAAGGCACACAAAACCCAAGCTTCAGACTTGGGTTTGGGAATCATTGGAACACCATGTAAAATTTGTTGGGTCTTCCGTAGTTAGTGTGCTAAATTGTTAGTTTGATTTGCCGGAATATGGGACAGCAATAGCTTTAACCAATTTTACCCGGATTTCAAGAGAGTTTTGAGGCGGTGAAAAGCGGCAGTCCTTGTGTGGTAAGCTTCCTGGTTCATTAAAGCTGATAGTTTAGCCCACTAAGTCCGGAAGACCCGTAATCGCTACGTCGAATGACCCAATGATCAATAAATTTAGCCATGGGACCAATTTCATTCTGAGCGCCTATATCAGATGCTCCTTCTCCACTTAGTAGTAAAAACACAGCCAACGTACCTGTGACTAATTTGTTTGTTTTAGGTTATTAATTTCTTGGTCAAGTTGAGTCAACAACGTATCCTCATAAACTTCCCCTGGAGCCATAACCGTTAATTTCTCTCGCATAGAAGGAATATCAAAGAGTCGCACAGCTTGTGTCGAGCCATTTGGCGTTTTGTATAGGTAAATTACACCTGCAATGGCAATATCATCTTCGAGATAATTCAAAATCATTGGACTATGAGTTGTGACCAGTACTTGTGGAGGAGATTGAACTAAACTATCAACGACAAACTCAATGAGTTCCGGATTAATACCATTCTCTATTTCATCAAGCAACAAAAAACTTTGCTCTTTAGACAGTTGCGCCAAAATCGCCAGCATTCGCAAAAAGCCATCAGCCACATGGCGTGCTTCTGTCTTTAATAGGTTATTTTGGAATTTCTCTTCAATTATAATTTTCTTCCATCCATAACGGAGTCTTTCTACATCAATTTGTTTGATTGTTGGATAAATTTCAGTTATTGTTTGTCTAATATCGTCTCGTTTAGCTGCTCCAATTTCATAGAGAAAGGCTGAAAGACGCTCTCCACCCAACCCTAAACTATTCGTTGCTTCTCGTGTCCGCTGTCTTAACAACTCAGGAGCCAAAAGATCTAATGCATTTATTTCTTCAAAAAACTTCTTGATTTCAAGAGTTTGTCTGGTTAATTGAGATTCTTTAATCTGTGATAGTAATGACCCTTGATAATCAAACGTGATAGTTCCAGATAATTTGTTCTCCCGCTCTTGCTTAGTCAAAGCCCAGATATTATATTTTCCATCTTCTACTTTCAGAATTAAATTATTATTCCAATCTATACGTTCAGCGGTACAACGCAATGTTGTCCGGTTAAAACTAGCAGACCATTTAATCTCAAAGCCTTCATTATGTAGAAGACAAGCTTCAAAATAAATATTATTTTTTCGAGTTAACTTTGAATTAATATCAGAGGCTTCCCACTGCCGTTTTTTTAACCAATCATCTAGCTCCCCTTTAACCTGTTGAGATAAAAAATAAAAGAATTGCAATACTGTTGATTTACCTGAACCATTCAGTCCAACTAAACAGTTAAATTTTGCTAAAGGTAAATCAAAGTCAACGAGTGATTTAAAATTATCAACTCTTAGGTGACTAATTCTCATATCCATGTCTTTTTCTGACATTATAGGGGCGACTCAGTTCATTTTAGATAACTAAGTACAATATGATTTTGGATACAAACCACATTAAACTGCGTAGATTCCTCCACCTTAGATTTAACCTGAATGGTACTTATTTAATTTTAGAGTTGGCAGTCAGTGATAGGATTTTTAGCGAAGACAGCGCAACTACGAACTGAGTTTTAATTACGTCATAATTTGCTGTGCCACTTTTTTGATTTCTAGGCTTAAAGGATGACTCGGAAAGCGGACGCAAAATACATCACCGCTAGCGAGTTGAATCATCTCTTCTGACAAGGGTAAAATACCTGCAACTGTAGCCTGATAGGTTTGTGCTATATCTTGCTCTAATGCCTTAAAGTCAAGGGCTTCATGGGCTTTATTCACCATCAACAGTAACTTAGGCACTTGCAACTTACGTGCCACATCAACGGTAACAGCCGTTCCTTGAAAGTCTTGGCGGTCTGGACGTAGAATAATGAGTAATACGTCAGAGATGGTGATAGATAGTAGGGTTTCTTCATTTAAACCAGGATGAGTATCAATGAAGAGATAGTCTAGCTTTAATGCCTGAATTAAATCCTCAAACCCGTCAATTAGCATATTCACATCATACCCTTCGCGCAAAATTCGGGTAATCTCTCCCATGCGAATACTGGACGGAATCAGATAGATTTTGCTATTGATTTTACGGTTTTCTCCGAGAATAGAACTGACATCATACGCCGCATCTTGAATTTGACAACGCCCCCATAAGTAATCATTTAGGGCATTTTTCATTTTGTTCTCATCGAAGCCGAAAAGAACGTGAATGCCAGGAGACTGGATATCGGTATCAACAATACCGACTCGATATCCAGCTTTAGCAACAGTTGCGGCTAGATTCGCTGTAGCATTTGATTTGCCCGTACCACCACGGAATGAGTGAATCGACACAATTTCCGACATTTTATACCTCTAGGATGTCGATTAGTTTTGACCCAATGCTAGGCTCAGAGAACCTGGTGTTTGTGTAGGGGCGGGTTTTACTACTATCATTTCTGATTAACCCAGATGTGACTAAACCCGCCCGAACCGATTTGTGTAGGGGCGGGTTTTACTACTAATCATTTCTGATTAACCCAGATGTGACTAAACCCGCCCGAACCGATTTGGGTAGGGGCGGGTTTTACTACTATCGTTTCTGATTAACCCAGATGTGACTAAACCCGCCCTGGCTAAGTTTTGAGTTGATCTATCTTAACTCGACTTGTTCACACTTTGCTGCGGTCAGTTAAAATTTCGTACCCATCTGCTGTCACCAATACAGTATGCTCAAACTGAGCGGATAGGGCATTATCGACGGTTACGGCAGTCCAACGATCCGATAAGATACGGGTAAACTTGGAACCTGCATTAATAATCGGTTCAATTGCCAGAGTCATCCCTTCCCGTAACTTTACATTGGGCATTTGCCGAGTGCGGAAGTGAAACACAGAGGGTTCTTCGTGCAGGTTGCGTCCCACGCCATGACCGGTGAAATCTTCCACCACAAAAAAACTATTGGCGTTAACATGATCTTCGATCGCCCCCGCAATGTCAAGCAGGTAGTTCCCCGCTTTCACCTGTTCGATTCCTTTATACAGTGCGGCTTCTGCCACTTCTATTAACTTGGCGGCGTTGGGTTTAACATTACCCACGGCAATGGTAATACAGGAGTCGCCATGGAAGCCTTCATAGTAAGCCCCGGTGTCAACTTTCAGCACATCCCCCGCCCGAATCACCTTTTTGCGACTGGGAATTCCATGCACCACTTCGTTGTTGAGACAGGAACAGATTGAAGCCGGGAAGCCGTGGTATCCTTTAAAACTAGGCGTTGCTCCCATTTCGCGGATGCGCTTTTCGGCATAAGCATCCAAATCCGCCGTCGTCATCCCCGGTTTAACCTGTTCGGAAATTTCTTTGAGAACGGTAGCGACTATTTTAGACGCCTGCCGCATAATAGTAAGTTCAGACTCGGATTTAATTTCGATGCCCCGACGTTGTTTTTTCGGACGGGATTGCTGGGCGGGTTTGGAAAGCAGGTTACTGAGAATATTCATATAAACGATGAAACCGAGAATGGGTGAGCTTTATGTGGAGATCACCTTGCCTCTTCCTATCCTTGGCAGAAAGCCTGCTGACAAAAGGGGTACGTTCAGGTTTCAATTCCCCGATGTTGCCGATTCAATGAGTTTCTGTCGGCTGGGCAAGGGTGATCCGGTGACAAAGTTTTATCTTATCATTAATTAGGCTAGCTCCGGCTTATTTGCCAGATATCGTGTTAATCAACCCTTCTTTGAATCTGATAAACAGGCACGGCATTGCCGTGCCCCTACGGGTTCGATTCCTTTGGTTATTGAAGTTGATGTCCCAGTTAAAAATTGTGGTGATAATTATGGTTCAATCCTTACAAAAACCCATAACTTTCGCTGAATTTATCCAATGGAAGCCCGCAAATAAACGCTATGAACTGCATGATGGAGTCATTATTGAAATGCCACAGCCTACAGGTGAACATGAAGACATTGTGGGATTTTTAGCCGAAAAGCTGACCTTAGAATATGTCCGCCTCCAGCTTCCCTATTCTATTCCCAAAACGGCGCTGGTTAAATCAGCATCAAGTGAATCGGCTTATTCGCCAGATATCTTGTTGATCAACCGTTTGAATTTGAGCAACGAACCGTTGTGGAAAAAAGAATCTACTTTGATTCTGGGGGCTTCGATTCCTTTGGTGATTGAAGTGGTTAGTAGTAATTGGCGGGATGATTACTACAAAAAATATGGGGAGTACGAAGGAATAGGAATTCCTGAGTACTGGATTGTTGATTATTTGGCTCTGGGCGGTCGTAAATTTATTGGTAATCCGAAACAACCAACGGTTTCTATTTATGTTTTAGTGGAGGGAGAATACCAAGTTAGTCAATTTCGAGGGAATGACTGCATCCAGTCAGTTGCTTTCCCTAACTTACAGTTAACCGCTGAACAAATATTTCAATCGGTTAGTTGTTAATGATGGCAGTTGAAGCGTGAGTCCCGTTGGCGCGATCGCGTTCATCTATCCCTAACGTGCAGCTCTACGGAAACTAAGCTACCATAAACGCATTATAACCCTACTGAGTTTAACGTTTCAGGGAACAGAACTCCTCTAAACCTCAGAACTCCGATAAAAAAGGACAGATAACCATGACCCCCGTTCAATCTACCCCCCCCAAATACAACGGCTTATATTGTCAATCTCCAGACGGAAACTCTCTGGTTTTCCCCCTCAAGCATACCGAGGTTGAGGCGAAAATTGCTGGGAACCTGTCACGAGTAGAGGTAACGCAGCGATTTGAGAACCCTTTCACCCAACCGCTAGAAGCCGTCTATGTCTTCCCCTTACCCGATGAAGCCGCCGTGGATGACATGGAAATTAAAATCGGCGATCGCATAATTAAAGGAACGATTAAAAAGCGGGAAGAAGCCCAACAGATTTACGAACAAGCTAAACAAGAAGGGCGTACCGCCGGATTACTGGAACAAGAACGTGATAATATCTTTACTCAATCCCTGGCTAATATCAAACCGGGTGAAGAAATTGATGTCACGATTCGCTACACCGATAGCTTGAACTTTGAACAAGGGGACTATGAATTCGTCTTTCCCATGGTGGTGGGACCTCGATATATCCCCGGTACAACCATTGATGAAAGTGGCGATACCGATGAAGTCCCCGATGCTTCCCGAATCACACCGCCTATTGTACCTGAAGGAACGCGATCGGCACACGATATCGGCGTTACGGTGGAAATTGATGCAGGTGTACCAATTCAAAATGTCCATTCCCCTTCTCATCAGTTGCAGATAGAAACTCATGGAGAAATTGTCCGGGTGCAACTGGGCGGTGATGATACGATTCCGAATAAAGACTTAATCCTGAGATATCAAGTAGCCGGAGACAATACCCAAGCCACCGTCTTAACTCAATCTGATCAACGGGGCGGACATTTTGCCCTTTATTTTATCCCCGCTTTAGACTATCGCCCTGATCAGATTTTTCCCAAAGATGTGGTGTTTCTCATGGACACCTCCGGTTCTCAACAAGGCGCACCTTTGCACAAATGTCAAGAACTAATGCGGCGCTTTATTCAGGGGTTAAATCCTGACGATACATTCACGATTCTTGACTTTTCTAATGCAGTTCGCCATCTCTCCCAAACTCCCCTGGCTAATACACCGGAAAATCGAGAGTTAGCCATCAATTATATCAATCAATTACACGCCAGTGGCGCAACTGAAATGCTCAGTGGAATTCGGGCTGCGATTAATGTTCCAGCACCAGAGGGGCGCTTGCGGAGTGTGGTTTTGCTTAGTGATGGATATATTGGTAATGAGAATCGCATTTTAGCCGAAGTTCAGCAGGAACTTAAACCCGGAAATCGGTTATATAGTTTTGGGGCGGGGAGTTCAGTTAACCGCTTTTTACTTAATCGTATTGCTGAAATTGGACGCGGAATTTGCCGGATTATTCGTCATGATGAACCGACGGAAAAAGTCGTTGAAAATTTTTTCCGCTCAATTAATAATCCCGTGTTAACCACCATTGAACTCAACTGGAATGGAAGCGGAGAAACCCCAGAGATTTATCCCGCAATCGCCCCCGATTTATTTGCCCAACAGCCTTTGGTACTATTTGGACGAAAGCGCGATCGCATGGCGGGCGATTTACAAATTAATGGTACTACCGCCAAAGGTGAACGCTATGAAAAAACGTTCACGCTCAATTTTAGCGAAACTGGAAATCCAGCCATTGCTCAATTGTGGGGACGGGCGCGGATTAAAGACTTGATGAATCAAATGGTTACTTATGAAACTAAATCTGGAGTTGAGGCGGTAACCGATACAGCATTAACCTATCAGTTATTGTGTCAATATACCGCATTTGTTGCCGTTAGTGATGATGTGCGGGTAGAACCCGGAAGCCAATCGGTTTCTATGAATATTCCCGTGGAAATGGCAGAAGAGGTTAGTTATCAAGGCGTTTTTTGGTAAAGCAGCATCTCGTTCAATGTCAATTCAATCAAAACGACAAGCCTATTTAGCCAGTGCGCCAGGTATATCCGATGAAAGTCTCTCTCTTTCCAGTGAAGCAGCCAAAGTTGGTGCTATGTATTTGAGGCTACGTCAAAAGCCCTCGTCTCCAGCCGCCAATAATACCCACTTAGAAGTAATAAGCGTCACCGGATTGGAGCCAAGTGACACCCTTTCATTGACCCAATATTTGCAACAAATAAATTTACCCGCTAATTTAAGTGGTGAAATCGTCTTCGAGTTTACGTTAAGTAAAGGGCGCGTCGGGCGGATTATGTTAGAGGAAGAGGCTTCAACCTTGAAAACAGCAAATGTGATTGAGTTAATTAAGCGACATTTGCTCAAGTGGCGTCCTTCTCAATCGGTTAATAGCACCGTAGTGTTAAGATTGCGAATTCAGTCGTAGGATTTAGCTGAATAGAACAAACTGTAGGGGCGCACCGACGTGCATCCGTGTCAACTTAAGCTCAACCCCTCACCCCCAGCCCCTCTCCCACGCCGGGGAGAGGGGAGCAAGAGCATCCGATCCCCCTTCTCCCGTGCAACAAAAGCGAAGCATCCTCTGTCCTCCCCCCTCTTGTAGCAGGGCTAATTCATTGTGATGAGAGAAAATTAGGACGACCAGAATTTAGCGTAAACTAAATCTTGCAGCCATAGTTTAATCGAGTCATTTGCTTGCTATGAAGGTCAATCTCCTGGAAGCCTTAACCCAAGTGCCAGACTTTCGTGCCGCAAGAGGACGGCGTTATCCTTTGTGGTTACTTCTTTTGCTGGTGATTATGGGAACTCTGAGTGATTGTTTAGGTTATCGTGCCCTGGAAGATTTTTGTCGGAGGCATCATGAGGCATTGGTGACAACTCTGCAATTACCTCCGACTCGTTTTCCTTCTGACTCCACTTTTCGGCGGGTGATGATGGGAATAGATTTTACAGATTTAGCTAATATTTTTAATAATTGGGTATATAGTAGTCTTCCTCAGGGAGAACAAGACTGGTTAGGAGTTGATGGTAAAAGTATTAAGGCTACTGTCAGCAATTACGACCAAGCTTATCAAGATTTTATTAATGTAGTTTCGGTATTCAGCGCTCAAAAAGGAGTTCCCATTGCTCTCCAACAATTTCACAACAAACAAGGGAGTGAAATTGCTGTTGTGCAAAATCTCCTAGCTACTTTAGACCTAGAAGGAGTTGTTTTCACTTTGGATTCCTTACATTGCCAAAAAAAACTGTACAGTTAATTATAGAAGGTGGCAATGATTATGTGATTGCTGTTAAGGGTAATCAAAAACGTCTACATGAACAAATTAAGCTGACTACTGAACAAAGGTTACCTGTTAGCCTTGATATCACCACAGAGCGCCGAAGTGATCGCATTACGACTCGCTCCGTCTCGGTTTTTGATGACCTGAGTGGCATTAGTTATGATTGGGAAGGTTTGCAACGTTTAGTTAAGGTAGAACGCTTTGGTACACGAGCAGGTAAACCCTATCACCAAATAGTATATTACATCAGTAGTCTGACTATCAATGCAGCACAATTTGCCCAAGGTATTCGGGGTCACTGGGGCATCGAGAATCGTTTACATTGGGTTAAAGACGTGGTGTTAGATGAAGATAATTCTCGGATGCGACAAGGTAACGCTCCCGCTAATTTTTCTATTATTCGTAGTTTAGTATTAACTATCTTGCGCTACAATGGCTATTCATCTATAACCACCGGAATTCGGCTGATTAGTCATAACCTGGAACAAATTTTTCAGCTAATAAGAAATGTGCCGACTCGCGTTGTTGAGCCAAATCCCAAAACCTTTATGGTAAGCAGCTCCTAGGCGAGTCCTAGTTTATTCGCGATCGCCTTGTTGAGCCAAACCCCAGAACCTTTGTGGTAACCAGCTCCTAGGTGAGTCCTAGTTTATTCGCGATCGCGTAAAGTAACTATTTGTTCTAATGGTGTTCTTCTAGCCCAGAGTCGTCTTGCCGTCTGATACCAAATCCAGTTCCCATACCCCCCTTACAAAGACATTTTTGAAAACGGTAAAAGCCTTATGTAACATTGTTGATGGCGTTTTGCTGTTCTAATTTATAAGGTGGTTCTCGCAATCGGATTTGGTATGAATAGTCCTGGTTGCCCTAATTTTCTCTCATCACAATGAATTAGCCCTGCCTCTTGTAGGGGGGAACGAGGGGGGTAGGGGGAAACGAGGGGGTCCGGAGTTGGGGTTAGGGGATGAGGGGGAAATGTTGAGGAGTAGATAGACACGGTTTAAAACCTTGCCAGCATTGGTTTTCTACCTTAAGTTGACACGGATGACAGACGTGCGCCCTGATCAAAGGGTAGTGGCGTGGCACACCTTATTTGATGAATTAACCATTAGCCCCAAAACCGTAGGGGCGCATGGCGTGCGCCCGATTCAATCGTAAAATATATCCCACAATTTTAGCTCTGTTCGCCGGAAGCCCCACACCATACCTGTACTTCGACAGGCTCAGTAACAACCCAGGTTGGTGTCGGGATGGATAGGCGGGTCATTGTCGGTACAGAAATGACCAATAAATTAATCGGGTGAGTGTTGATTTTCGATGTACCTCTTTAGCGCTGAAACTGTAATTGGTGTATATTAAGATAGTCACCAGCCTTTGGGGAGACAATGAGAACCGCTTATCAGTACAAGCTACGCCCAACCAAACAGCAAGTCATTGAACTTGACAGATGGCTAGCTATGCTGTGCGCTGAGTACAACTATTTGTTGGCTGATAGATTCAACTGGTATGAGCAAAACCGTTCTCCAGTAAACGCTTGTCCCTTAATCTGTCATCTTCCTGAATTAAGAGACCACCCAGATTCAATTACAGGGATTGACGTAGGTTTAAAGGAATTCTTGACAACTGCCGATGGTGAAACTATTGCGATACCTCAACATTACCGTAAAGCTCAAAAACGGTTAGGAGTTATCCAGAAACGGGTAGCCCGCCGAAAAAAGGGGAGTAAGGGTAGGCTTAAGGCTATCAAGCAACTAGGAAAACAACACAAGCAGGTAGCAGATAAACGGAAGGACTTTCACTTCAAGACAGCTAATTATCTGCTGTCGAAATATGATGTAGTTGCTCATGAAAATTTAAATATTAAAGGACTTGTTCGCACCCGATTGGCTAAATCTGTGTTGGATGCTGGGTGGTCAAACTTTCTGTCGATACTGACAAACAAAGCCGAGAATGCTGGGAAGTTGGTAATTCCAGTAAGCGCCCATAACACATCACAAGATTGCTCCAATTGCTTGCGGCGAGAAAGTACCCAAAAAGTTGCACGTTCGATGGCATGATTGCCCCCATTGTGGATGCAGTCTTGACCGTGATCATAACGCAGCTATCAACATAAAAAATAGAGCGGAGGGGCATCCCGTTCTTAAAGCTCAACGTCTCCTACGCAATAGCCGGATTGGTTGAGAAGCCTACACTATACCTGTACTCAGGTTAGTGTAGGAGTATGTCACTATTCCAACTGTAAAAATTTATCCAACGCCATCACCATCGCGGGGGGCCAACGGCGGATATTTTCCACCCAATCGATGTCTTTATAGCGCTGATCTAACCCGATAGCAGCTACCCAGTTACTCTCGGCTTCTCCTTGATTCCCGTTAACCCATAAGGCGGCGGTGAGTGCAGCCCGAACATCGGGAAATTGGGGATATTTGCGGATTAGTTTGCGGAGTTCCAGGATTGCTTCTTTTTTCTCGCCAATTTGATAAAGGGCGAGGGCGTGGTTAGCCCGGGCGAAGGCAAAATTAGGGGATAAATCAATGGCTTTCTGGTAATTCGCGATCGCGGCTTCCCATTCTCCCTTTCCGGCGTTAGCGTTTCCCAGGTTGTTGTACGCCATCGCGTCATCGGGGTTAATCTGCAATACCTGTCGATAATCTGCGATCGCCTTTTGCCATTCTCCCTTTCCTTCATAAGCTGTCCCCCGGTTCAAATAGGGATCAGGGGCGTCGGGCGCTAACTGAATCGATTGATTAAAATCTGCGATCGCTTCGTCTAATTTATTCTGACTGACTCTGGCATTTCCCCGATTACTCCAGCCTACAGGATTATCGGGTAACAGTTCAATCAGTTGTGTCCAATACGCTTCAGCCGTGGCAAATTCACCCAGTTGTGTCGCCGTAAACGCTTTTTGCCGCAATTCGTTGAGCTGCTCAATCTGAGCCTGGGTTAAATCAGGGATTTGGGCTTGTGCCATCACTGATGGCGTTATCCACAATCCAGAGCATACCAGCACTAGCACGATACCGCATAAACTGACAATCCAACGTTTCATGAGAATGTTAAAATCACAGAGGCTATTGATCACTGTACAAGCAATCGGCTTCCACAGCTTCCAGACGCGCCATGGCGCGTCTCTACATTGCTCCCCCAGCTCCCTCTGCTTCCCCAGCTCCCCCTCACCCAATCTCCCCCTCACCCAATCTCCCCCAAACTCCTTTTCACTCTATCTTTACGGATTTCTCACGCACTCTTCACACACAGGCTACTGAAACCAGTCGTCGCCTCTGTAAAAAGGAACATACCCAAATAAATTGATAGTCTTTCTCAACAAACTTTGATTAGCTTAAGACTATTTCCCTGAGGGGCATTGGGTAAATTGAATTGAGAAAATGCGAATGAGTTATCAAGAAATCCGCTGGTGGACAATCGCTGTTTTAGAGATTGCGATACTGGTGAGTTCGCCGTTCTTAATCCGTATATTTTATCACTTGCCGTAATCTGGAATAACAATACCCCATTGAATTTCAGCTCTGAAACTACTGTGTGGACATACCAAACCACTCTTGGTACAACCCTTGGTATGTCCCATCTTCCATCAACTTTAATAATGTCAAATTAATTGCTTCCCGCCAGAGGCTCCCTTCGGGTAGCGCAATCCCATAATTTTGTTGTTGAAATGTCGGCTCAATCAACTTAACCTTGCCTTGCCCTTCAGATGTCGCATAATTCTGTAGAGCAGGTGCATCATAAACCACAGCATCCACTCGTTCATCCTCTAAAGCTTGATAAGCCTCTGGCAGGGTTTTAAACAAAATAGATGCCACTCGATTATCCTGTAGATACTCTTGAGCCGCACTTTTTTCCACTGTCGCTACTCGCACATGATGCAAATCCGCAGGCGTTGCGATCGCGCCGCGCAATCCTTGCAATGTGAAGCTAGTGGTAATACTGGCGGTGAAGTAGGCAAAGATAAAATAGCCTGCACACATCCAAAATAAAGCAAATAACCGTCCTAATGCCTTTTTTGGGGTTTTATCTCCATAACCCACGGTTGTCACTGTTACCGCCGCCCACCAGAAGGATTCCCAGATACCGGGTAGGTAAGATTTGGGAAACTCCTCGTTATGCTGGCGTTCCACGAACCAAATCAGATGAGCTGCGATCAATAAACAGAGGACAAAAAATCCTATTGCATAATAAAGGGCTGGTGTCAATAAAATGCTCAAAGTTCCTTGGAAAAGAGTACCGAGGAGGCTACGGTTCTGAGCAGATACCATAATTTGCAACCCGGATTCAAAATAGGGGTAGGAAAAATCAATGGTTTCTTCCCGTTCAGACGTAATCGTCACACCCGCGATCGCGACATCAGCCATCTCCTGTTCTATTTCCTCTAAGAGTTGACCAATGGTATCCACGCCCTGTAATTGGTAGCTTACCCCCATTTGTTCGGCAAGCTTGTCCCACAGTTCGATACTAAATCCGCTATAGTTGCCATTGTCATAGATTACAAATGGCTCAAAAACCTTCGTAATCACCCGTAAGGTTGAGGATGAGGACGTGTCGTTCAACGGTAGAGTCGGATCACTATTATTTCGCGATCGCTCTCTTGTGGAGTTTGCCAAAGACACAACAGCGCCCCTATCCCCGTTGGCTAGTACCATCCTCACCGTTCCTGAGGGATGCAGTTGACTCGTGCTAGGAAACGAAAACACTAGCCAAACAACTAGCGCCGTGAGACAACTCAAAACCCAGTAACCAACCGTTTTAATCATGGTTGAGATTGGGGAACAGGTAAGTTAAGCAACAAGACAACGAATTTTAGATTTTAGCATTTGAATTCACTAAAATCTAAAATCTATTGTTCAACCGAGCCGTTAGCTTACCAGCTTTATCCCTCTTACATTAGCGTCCATTAAATAGACCTTACTCAACTTTGCCCCTCTCAAATCAGCACCTCTGAGGTTAACTCGGCTCAATTTGACCCCCCTCAAATCAGTACCTCTTAAATCAGCATCCGTTAAATCGGCACCCTTAAGGTCTGCATTTCTCAAATCTGCGCCCCTGAGGTCAGCACCGATTAAATCAGCCGCTAGCAATTCAGCACCCCTGAGTTGGGCGCGGGTCAATTTCGTGTAGCTGAGGTTGGCTAAGCTGAGGTCAGCACCATTGAGATTAGCGCCCCGTAGGTCTGCTTCACTTAAATCAGCGCCACTCAGGTCAGTCCTTTCGAGGATAGCACCCCGCAGGTTAGCCGCCGTTAGATCCTTGCCACTGAGGTCTTTTCCACTTAGATTGATCTTCACAGGCTTTTCCATGGTTTTGTTATACAGTCTTGTCTTTAATTGTTATTCATCCCTAGGGATATATTTCATCAGCCATCTGTCGCAAATGGCTTCAGTAAAATTGCTGAATATTTTAAATCTAGGGGAATTGAGTGGCTAAAGAGGAGAGATTTTTAATTAATGAAATCTTAAGGATAAGTAAACCCGCTTAAGCGCCAAACTCAGCTCTTGCACTCCTTCTAAGAGTTTAGACGGATTAATAATTTTTTCTAATCACATCAATAAGGAGAGAGTTGGCAGCTTAACGGTAATCATCACTCTGATGGTTGATCGCTAATTGATACATCTTTGATTTTACGGGACTCCAACCACATAGAAACTCCTATCCAAGCAATCACCAACAGTAGTGCCACGATGCCAAATTTCGCCATCCAAGAGACTAAGGTTTCTAGGGGAATAATCCGTCCCACAAAGAAGGATAAACTGACCATAACGGATGCCCACACAGCAGCCCCCGCTAGGTTACACAAGAAAAATTGAGAGTAGGGCATTTCTGCAATTCCTGCCATCGGTCCAGCAAAGATGCGTAGGAGTGCCACAAATCGCCCAAAAAACACCGCTCTAGCGGCATTTTCACTAAACTGCCGTTTGACTTCTACAAGTTGGGGTTCTGGAATGCGAAAGAAACCTCCTAATCGCAATAAGAATGACCAACCGCCTATTTTGCCAATCCAATATCCACAATTATCACCCAGGACAGCTCCAGTAATGGCACTTGCCAGCACAAACCAATAATTGAGTTCACCACTTCCGGCTAAGAAACCACCTACCAGAGTAATGGTTTCGCCAGGGAGGGGAACTCCAGTATTTTCCAAAGCAATCCCAGAGAAAATAACCCAATAGCCGTACTGATGTGCCAGTTCCTGGATTGTCTCCAGTGATAACAGCTCAAAAGACATCCAGTAAACCCTTTACAAAAACTTATCACCTATCACATTTTCACGTATTTTGGCAAATTGTGTCAACTCGAACGAGGTGTTGCTTATTGCAAGAAAGCCTAGCGCGTAGCGCTATATCGGTTGAGACAAGGTAGGGGATTGGGTGTAGTGGCATGATACAGTAGGGGCGCAAAGCCTTGCGCCCGATTTAACCGTAAAATTGATTCCACTATGTCAAACGCGAAGTTGTTTTGATACAACTACTTAAGTTGGCACCAACTCACCTGGACGCAGTTTTGCCCATTTGCCCATTTCTTCCTTAAAGCTGTTACATCCCACGACATCCCATTCCATCTCGACAAAATCCGCTTGAGGACGGATGTTGACATTGATGGTTGGTTCAATGGGCTCAAAATCTGGCGTTTCCGTCAGATGGGGTTGCTGATGCTGGGTTTCCACCGCATTATAGGTGGTGCATCGGTCTACATAGTGGCAGTTAACGCAAATACACATTGCCCAAACTCCAAGTCCTTTTTGTTAGCCTAACTTAGACCAGCCCTAGATTGACCACTATTTCGATGGATTTTTTGATTTGTCCGATGTCATTCGTCCTTTGTCCCCCAGTATTCGTTACTCACGATGAATTCTGACTTATCGGTTCTGTCTCCTGAAAGGTTTCCCTTCAGTCTAGAGTGGCTACCGCCTCAAGCCTGCTTAGTCGGTGGTGCGGTACGAGATGCGTTGCTGAGACGACAGGCTGACTATTTGGATTTGGACTTTGTGGTTCCCCATGAAGCGGTGAAAGTCGCCCGCAAGCTGGCAAGTCATTACAAAGCTGGGTTTGTGGTGCTAGATGAAGCGCGACAGATTGCCAGAGTTGTTTTTGATACCGCCACCGTTGACATCGCTCAACAGGAAGGGGAAACCCTAGAGACTGACTTGTATCGACGTGATTTTACCATTAATGCGATCGCGTATAATCCCCAGACCCAGCAAATTATTGATCCGTTGCAGGGTGTAGCCGATTGTCGTGCTGGAATTATCCGCATGGTATCCCCAGCGAATCTCCAGGATGATCCCTTACGATTACTGCGGGCTTATCGCCAAGCCGCTCAACTGGGTTTTACGATAGAATCCACGACTCAATCCACAATTCGCCAATTGGCTCCCTTACTGGCAAACATAGCAGCCGAACGAGTACAAGTTGAATTAAACTACCTGCTGCAATCGCCGCAAGGAACACCTTGGCTTACCGCTGCTTGGCAGGATCAATTACTTCACCATTGGTTTCCGGATACGAAGGCTGATAACTTCACCCAAATCGCTGCAACGGATAACGCCGCGAGTGTACTGGCTCAAACATGGCAGACATTAGCCAGCCAACTGAAAACCCCAGTCAGTGGCAAATCCTTATCGTGGTTAAGTTTAGCAAAATTGACGAACGTATTACCCTCTGAGGTTGAACCAGCACAAGCCAAACTTTTACAGTTAAAATACAGCCGCGCCGAAATTCGGGCTGTGTTGATTATGATTCAATACTTACCCCAACTTTTATCTCATGTCACCTCACCCATGAGCTTAAGAGAGCAGTATTTTTTCTTTCAAGCTGTCGGGTCAGTTTTCCCCGCTTTAGCGGTTCTAGCGGTTGCAGAAGGGGTATCGGTTGAGTCAATCGCTCCCTTAACCAATCGTTATTTAAACCCAGAGGATCAAGTATCTCATCCGACTCCATTGGTAACGGGTCATGATTTGATCCAACAGTTAAAGTTACCACCGAGTCCTCAAATTGGCGAGTTACTCACAGAGATTCAAATTGCCAGGATTGAAGGCAAAGTTTCGACTCGTGACGAGGCGTTAGCTTTTGCCAAACAGTTGATATAGCACCACGAGGTACGGAAAGGACATCAGTTAATCCCAACAGGGAATGGGGAACAGTAGAAAATGTCCTAACCTGCCTTGGTAATGCTATATAACAACGCTCAAATTGTGGGATGGATTTTACTATTAAATCGGGCGCACGTCGGTCATTGGTGTCAACTTAAGGTAGAAAACCAATGCTGGCAAGGTTTTAAACTGTGTCTATCTACTTCTCAACATTTCCCCCTCATCCCCTAACCCCTTCTCCCGACCCCCCTCGTTCCCCCCTACAAGAGGGGGGATGACAGAGGATACTTCGTTTTTGTTGCACGGGAGAAGGGGGATCGGATGCTCTTGCTCCCCTCTCCCCGGCGTGGGAGAGGGGCTGGGGGTGAGGGGTTGAGCTTAAATTGACACGGGCGCACGTCGGTGCGCCCCTACAGTGTTTGGATATAAGCGTTATCCACTACATTAGTTGTGCCACTCCATTTCCCTTTTTTCCTAACTGACTAACTTTAAACCATGATGCCGTTCGCTATCTTCCTCAACCGTATTTTGAACAGTATACTGATTTGACTGTAGCGCCTGTCGCATGGAGACAATCTGTGCCATCATTTGTTCAAGTTGATGGTCTATTCTCTCAACTTCTGAGGTTGTTGGCGATGACGGTTGTGCATCTTGGGGTGGGGTATTACCGAAGACTGCTTGAGCTGATGCTAAGGATGCTGCGAGTGCTTGCATCGAGTTCACTTGAGCGGAAGTAATCGGTTGCTCACTCATAACCTGCGGTTCCACTGGCGGCGGCGTTTCAATCACATCTACTGGTGCTGAATTCGCTGGAGACGATATCTGTTCCTCTAATGCAGTTTGCAACGATACTTCTTCTATCTCTGGAGTGTCTTGCTCCATCGCGTTTACGGGTGCAGGTGTCTGAGTGTCTTGATTTACTGTGGTACTGGTTAATTCTGTCGCCTGTTTATCCAACCAGTTTTGTAGCCCAGACGCATCTAACTGAGATTGTGAGCTTCTGATGTTATCCAGCAGTTTTTGCTTTTCGTCTAATGTCTGGGTTAATTGGGCAAGTTTTTGTTCAACAACAGCCGATTTCCGATTTGACTGTTGCCACCCCATCATGGCTACACTTGTGAGTCCCACACCTGCGCTCAGTAAGCCCGCTACCCCTAGATACTGAGGGGCAAAGTCTTTCAATTCGCCAAAAAAAAGCGGCTCTTCTTGAACTTGAACCGTCACAGGTTTGGAACCGAATAGATTGAGGGGTAGAGTCAAGGTTGCAAATACGGCTGCTGAAAGTGCTACGGGTGTAAGAATGAATTTGATGGCAGTTGCACTGGTTGTCATTGGTAGTTCCCTCTAAAAGTTACCTGCGTTTGTGGTGATACCTAAGGTGTATCAGCCGTTTTCAACAGTTTTGCAGATTACCCCTGTTTATGAATTAACGGCTCTAACCCCGAAAGGAGTATGAAGTTGTAGCGCACCTGATCTTCAAGAGCAATTCATTGGAGCCGTTTAAAGTTCATCGGATAGATGAAGGCTTTATGTACTTGAGTTGAGTTTGCTCTCTCTTTTACTTAATTTAATATAATTTTCGTCAATTGTATATAAAGCTTTTATGAAGAATTTATTCAGGGTATAAATACCCAATGAATTTATTTTCACAGAGAAAAAATTTCATCATGTTTTTTTCGGAAACCCGCCCTGACGTCACTGGGCAGGTTTAGTCATATCTGGGTGCAGCAAGAAAGGATAGTAATCAAACCCGCCCCGACAAAACTTATGACTTGATCGGGTAAGGAAAGTTGCCGCAAGTGTTGATTTATCTTAACGGCGGCGGCTAATCCAGACTTGATCGCACTTTCAATTAAATTATTCCCACACCAATCGCCACAACACACAAGGGGTAAGGGTGTAGTTGTCACCAGACAATCTTTATCGGCAGGAGTTCTGGGAAAGGCATAGCGCCAGCGATGGATTTGGAACCAATCCGGAGTCTTGAGCCAAGGAACGAGGATTTGAGCCGCGTGAGTGAGTAACTGTTGACCCGCTTCCTGTAAATCGGCAGCTTCTAGATAAGGTTGAGCAAACTCAGCCGTACTATGAAACACACATATTAATGAAGTCGAATCAGACCGTTTGCTGCTATCTACACCAATCCAAGCTAAATTAGCATCGGGTGAACAGTTGATCGAGCCTGATGTTAATGGCGGTTGCTGGGGGCTGGAATAACCCGCCATGACACTCAAACAGGGGTTAAAGTCTACTGTCTGTAGACTCTCTAAGAAATTAGAGGGGAACTCTTTTTCTAGGGGTTCAAGCACTGTTAATGCTTGGGGGGCGGGAATCGCCATAACCACGGCGGCGGCGGTTAAGTTGTTGTCAGTTTCCTCAGGTGTATGATAGGTAATCTGCCAGGTTTGTTCAGGAGTAGGCGTGATCGCACAGACGCGGCAGGAGAAGCGGATATCTAAATCCTGAGCCAAATATTTGGCAATAGCTGTCATACCTGTGGGGGCGACATACCGAGGAGATGGACATTCAGCCTGATCTTGATTATCCATCCAACGATGAAGAATGCCGCGATCGCACAATGTCTCAATTAGCTGCTGGGATAACTTGCCTTTCGCCTCTAGAAACGGCACACCATGATCAACTGGGGTTCCCTGAATCCGCCGAGTTGCCACTCGCCCACCAACACCACGAGACTTTTCTAAGACAACGACTCGATACCCAGCTTGGTACAATTGTTGAGCGCAGATCAGTCCTGCCATACCTGCACCGATAATCGCAATATCAAACACGACAAAATCTCCTGTCCGGTTGATGCTAAGTATACAGGTAGAATAGAGAACAGTAGTGGCTTAGGGGTTGGAGGGAATACCATTGGATGAACTCAGAAGCGCCTTAGAACTGGCAACGGAAGACGAATTACAACAACTGACACAAATTTTGTTCCGTCGTCAGTTTAATCCCCTAGACTATCTGCAAACCCCTGAACCCATCGACGTTCAAAGTCAAGATCGGCAGGTGTGGTTGGATACTCTAGAGCAACGGTTTCGCTTTTTAGCCGCCGATGGGATGACTGTGCTTAAGGGACGCACGAATGATTTCACTTACCGACAAGCGCTGATTCAGGTTTGCCGTTACCTGAAGATTCCTTATTCTAAAAAACTATCCACCACGGATCTGGAAGCAGAAATATTTCTTAACCTGATGAGTCGCGCCTGGAAAAAATTACCCCCAGCCGAACAAAAATCGCTTACTGTGCGGGTACAGCGCTCATTAGCCCAGTCGAATCAATCCCAACCGTTACCGGCACATATTCAGCACAATCCGATGGATTTGTTGATTAAGGGGGGTTCGGCGTTAGCCGTGTCTTCGATTGTCAAACCAATTATTCTTAAACAGGTAGCGCGTCAGTTTGCCATCCATTTTGCCCGTTATCAAGTGGCAAAACAAGCAGCGGTTCAGGGAGGTGCAGCAGCAGCGACTCAGTTTCAGAATTACCTGGTGCTGCAAACCGCGAAGCGGGGAATGGCTGCGAATGCAGCACGTTATGGGGCAACTCGCACTTTATTTGCTTTCGTTGGACCAGTATTGTGGGGCTATTTCTTCGCCGACTTAGGCTGGCGTGCGATCGCGACAAATTACGGTCGGATTATCCCCACTATATTAGCATTAGCCCAAATTCGCTTACTGCGGAGCGAGTGTTGGGAACCGGTGTAGCGTTGTTGTCCGATTAATGCCAATAGTTTTAGGAGAGTGGTGAGGGCGGGTTGGGTTGAGGGGTTAGCCGTTTGTAGTTGCGCTTCAGCGCGATCGCATCCCGTTGATGGGGATAACAATATCACAATCCCGTAGGGGCGCATAGACGTGCGCCCTAACCGAAGTATAGCCAGGAAATAAATTTCCGGCTTAAAGCTAAAGTAAGCTAAAGCTTACTACATTCAAGTTTCTCTATATATCTCTAAGCTGTTTTGATAAAGACGCTCTGCTTCTTCCGAATTATACCGAAGACATTCAAGATCTCCTAACATACTTAATGATTTAGTGGTGAGGGCGGGTTTTGTTGGGGGGTTGGGGGTTGATGTTGTTGCGTTAGCGTCTAAACCCGCCCCTACGTTATTTGGGGATGGCGGGTTGAATGTGGGTTTTGTTGGCGTGGTGAGGGCGGGTTTTGTTGGGGGGTTAGGGGTGGATGTTGTTGCGTTAGCGTCTAAATCCGCCCCGACATTATCTGGGGATGGTGGGTTGAATGTGGGTTTTGTTGGGTTGGTTGCGGTGGTGAGGGCGGGTTTTGTTGAGGCGTTGGAGGTTGATGTTGTTGCGTTAGCGTCTAAACCCGCCCCTACGTTATTTGAGGATGGCGGGTTGAATGTGGGTTTTGTTGGGTTGGTTGCGGTGGTGAGGGCGGGTTTTGTTGGGGGGTTGGGGGTGGATGTGGTTGAGGTAGCGTCTAAATCCACCCCGACATTATCTGGGGATGGCGGGTTGAATGTGGGTTTTGTTGGCGTGGTGAGGGCGGGTTTTGTTGGGGGGTTAGGGGTGGATGTTGTTGCGTTAGCGTCTAAATCCGCCCCGACATTATCTGGGGATGGTGGGTTGAATGTGGGTTTTGTTGGGTTGGTTGCGGTGGTGAGGGCGGGTTTTGTTGGGGGGTTGGGGGTTGATGTTGTTGCGTTAGCGTCTAAACCCGCCCCTACATTATTTGGGGATGGCGGGTTGAATGTGGGTTTTGTTGGCGTGGTGAGGGCGGGTTTTGTTGGGGGGTTGGGGGTTGATGTTGTGGCGTTAGCGTCTAAACCCGCCCCTACATTATCTGGGGATGGCGGGTTGAATGTGGGTTTTGTTGGTGTGGTGAGGGCGGGTTTTGTTGAGGCGTTGGGGGTTGATGGTGTTGCGTTAGCGTCTAAACCCGCCCCTACGTTATTTGGGGATGGTGGGTTGAATGTGGGTTTTGTTGGTGTGGTTGCGGTGGTGAGGGCGGGTTTTGTTGAGGGGTTAGGGGTGGATGTTGTGGCGTTAGCGTCTAAACCCGCCCCTACGTTATTTGGGGATGGTGGGTTGAATGTGGGTTTTGTTGGTGTGGTGAGGGCGGGTTTTGTTGGGGGGTTGGAGGTTGATGTTGTGGCGTTAGCGTCTAAACCCGCCCCTACGTTATTTGGGGATGGTGGGTTGAATGTGGGTTTTGTTGGTGTGGTGAGGGCGGGTTTTGTTGGGGGGTTGGGGGTGGATGTTGTGGCGTTAGCGTCTAAACCCGCCCCTACGTTATTTGGGGATGGTGGGTTGAATGTGGGTTTTGTTGGTGTGGTTGCGGTGGTGAGGGCGGGTTTTGTTGGGGGGTTGGCGGTTGATGGTGTTGAGGTAGCGTCTAAACCCGCCCCTACAGGAGATGGGGTAGATGGGGAATCGGGATTGACATTTGGCGCGTTTTGGGTTTCGGGATTTTCCCCCAAATCGGCAACCTCTCGCCAATCATAGCCGAGTTTATTACAGAGTTCGAGAAAGTTTAAGTGGTCAACGGGTTTACCGTTGAGAAAGTTCCATGCGGTGTTTTTCGATACGTCTACGGCTTCGGCTAAGTCAATCTGACGCGGGAAGCCATTGCGCCTGAGTGCTTGTTTCAGCTTGGGGATATAGTCGGGATGAACCTTTGTACCTCTGGACATGCGCGATCGCACAATCTTTTTCTCAGTATACCAATAGTAATAATCCTACCTGGGACTAAGTTGGGACTAACTTGGGAGAAAGGGGTTAACCAGTGGGTTGGGATTGGGATTAAACCTGGGATTCGGGGGTGTTTGATGGAAGAGTAAACCATTCAACCCGATTGTGATGAATAGGAAGCATTCTGAACTTTTGCTAAAAACCTTGGAAGTGAGTACATTTGTCGTTACTCTGTACACCTATTCGGCTTTTGTGGGAATTGCGGCGGCGGGTTTAGCGATTTATTGTTTACTTCAGCAAGCGCGGGAGGAGGGGTAGTATTGTGTTCGTTCGTAGTAGATGAACCTTAGCATTAGATTTTGTTGGGTTGAGCGAAGTCGAAACCCAACCTACAATACTTAATCTCAATCAAAGTCCCCCTTTTGAAGGGGGATTTAGGGGGATCAAAAGTTAAATGGTGCGTTACTTCGCTAACGCTACGGTTTGATAATGTAGGATGGAACATTTCAGGATTCATCGTTTATATAAGCTTATCCGGTGAGTAAGGCATTGATAATTGTTGCTAGTTTCTTCAAGTTCACAGGTTTAGTCATATAATAGGATACACCTGCGGCTAAACATTTTTCGCGATCGCCTGACATGGCTAGGGCGGTTATGGCAATAATTGGAATGGTGGCGGTGCGGGGATTGGCGCGAATTTGTTGGGTGGCGCTTAACCCATCAAGTTCTGGCATCTGAATGTCCATTAAAATCAAATCAGGCTTGCGCCGTTGGCTGAGTTGTACGGCTTCTTTGCCATCTTTTGCCATGATCATTTCATAGCCGATTCCCTGTAAGTAATCGGATAAGGTTTGGGTGTTGGCTTCGTTGTCTTCCGCCAATAAAATTAAGGGAGTCGTTCGCGATAACGTTGTATCTTCAATGTCTGATACACTACACCCTAGCGTCGCCTTTTCTGCGGGGTAACTGATGGAATGATTCACTGGATGAGAACGCCAAGGTAGTCTCACGGTAAAACAACTCCCTTTTCCGATTTCACTTTCTACAGTTACCCATCCCCCATGTAATTCCACAATTCGCCGGACTAATGCTAATCCTAACCCCGTTCCCTGATGACGCCGGGATAAACTACTATCAATTTGGACGAAAGACTGAAACAGTTTCTCCCGAT
Organism: Coleofasciculus chthonoplastes PCC 7420; assembly: GCF_000155555.1. Taxonomy (GTDB): domain Bacteria; phylum Cyanobacteriota; class Cyanobacteriia; order Cyanobacteriales; family Coleofasciculaceae; genus Coleofasciculus; species Coleofasciculus chthonoplastes_A. Next base: position 220,286 of record NZ_DS989842.1, on the reverse strand, counting down.
GTTCTTTAGCAATTCCAATTCCCGTATCACTGACACTGATATAAAGCATCTCATTGGGGGAAGTGTTGAATGTTAACTCTTCCTCCCCCTCAAGGGTATGGTTGGTAGGGGCGGGTTTAGGGATTTTCTTTTGGCTACTGATAGTAACGTTTGAACAAAACCCGCCCTGACTAAATGTAGCGTTTACTTCCTTGTCTCTCTCATCTCCCCCATCTTGCTTACGAATTTCCACCGTCACCTGTCCCCCTTCTGGGGTAAACTTCACCGCATTACTTAATAAGTTAATTAAGACTTGCTGTAAGCGTCGTTCATCACCCAGAATTGTCCCTAATCCTGCTGCGATGTTTCCCGACAACGTAATATTTTTCTCTAACGCTAGCGGTTTAATCAAAGATAAACTCGCATCACACAGTTGGCTAATCCTAACGGCTGTCAGGTTTAACTCCAACTTCCCGGATTCAATCTTGGCTAAATCCAGAATATCGTTAATTAACTCCAGTAAATGTCTACCACTTTTTTCAATCGTGGCGAGAGACTTGCGCTGCTTTTCGGTAATCTCTCCATAGACTTCTTCTTGTAAGCTTTCTGATAACCCTAGAATCGCATTCAGTGGCGTTCGCAATTCATGACTCATATTTGCCAGAAACTCGTCTTTTAACCGAGTGGCGTGGGCGAGTTCCGCATTGGTTGTGGCTAAGATATCATTATTGTGGCGCAATTGCTCGTATAATTGAGACTGTTTAATCGCGATCGCGAGTTGGGTGGCTAGGGAGACGAGTAACTCTATTTCCCAGGTTTGCCACTCTCGCGGATGGGAACATTGATGGACAATGAGTAATCCCCAGAGGATATCCTGTTGCACAATTGGGACAACCAGTTTTGCCCGGATTGCATACTCCCGCATGAAGTCTACCATACAAGGTAAAACATCTTCGCGATCGCGATCGGCTAAAGTATACACTTTTCCCTGAACATAATTCTGATAACAGGTTGGCGGAAAGGCTTCCGCCGGAAAGATACTATTCAATAACTGGGGAAATCCTGAGGCTACCCCTTCCGCAATTACCCGTCCCCGATTATCTTCAAAAAGCTGATACACTAATACTCGGTCAGCCATCAGTAATTGTTGGATTTCTTCAACCGTCGTTGTCAAAATTGTCTCCAAGTCTAGGGATTGACGAATGCGTCGAGACATCGCACTGATTAATCGTTCTCGTTCCACCTGTTGGCGTAGGGTTTCTTCTACCTGTTTGCGCGATGTAATATCTGACGCTGTACCTAGAATCTGTTTCGGTTTCCCCTCAGATGTGCGCGTAAAAATTGTATCCCAACTATATAACCAACGCCATTGACCATTCGCATGGCGCATCCGATACTCACATTCAATAATATCACCATCTTTTGCCGTATCAAAGCGTTGATGCTGGCGTAAAACTTGAGCTAAATCATCGGGATGCATTAGGGATTCAAACAGTTTGGATTCCATCTGCTGAATCTGTTCCGGGCTATAACCCAGCACTTGAGCAACGGAACGGTTAATATAGATATTGCGTTGTTCGGCGATATCATAAATATATAACACATTCGGATTCGTATCCGCAATCCGTTGGATAAATCGCTGACTCTCTTGCAACGCTAGTTCTGCTTTTTTGCGATCGCTAATATCCCGAAAATAGACCGATAACCCGTCTTCCGAGGGATAGACTCGCACTTCATACCAGGTATTGTTCGACGCATACAACTCCTCAAATGCCATCGGTTTTTGTTCCCGCGCCGCTTGGCGATAGATGGTTTCAAATTTTGTTCCCATGGCGTCAGGAAATTCATCCCAGATACATCTGCCAATCATATCCGATACGGGACGATTAATTAAGGGGGCTAAGAGGGAGTTAAAGTGAGTGAACCGCCAATCCTGATCCAGGGCAAAAAAGCCTTCGGTAATACTTTCTAATATATTATTAATCTTGCGATGGGAATCTTGTAGGGCTAATTCTGTTTGCTGGCGTTCCTTAATTTCTCGGTGGAGGTGTTCCACTGTCTGTTCTAACGCCGTTGTCCGTTCTTGCACCCGCTTTTCTAAGGCTTCATTTAAGTGTTTCAGCGATTCTTCTGCTTGTTTGCGATCGCTAATATCTCGATAGGCGCTTAAAAACAAGAGTTGATTGTCTTGGTGAATAATCGAATGGGAGACAAGCAGGGTTTTCTGGACGCCGTTTTTATCACAAAATGTTGTTTCAAAGGTGCGGAGTTTGCGCTTCTTACTGGGACTTTTTTGCCATTGCTTCACCTGCTGATAGAGAAGCGGATCAGGATACAGTTTCGCCATGAAATTCTCACAACGATTTGCCTCTTGGCGGGTATAGCCCGTAATTTGCTGCATTTGATGATTAAAGATACGGAATTTCCCCTGACTATTACTTAGGGTAATTCCTTCGCCCACGGTATCAATCACCGTAGACAATTGTCCCGCCATGGATTGAATCGCTTGTTCGGCTTTTTTGCGTTCGGTAATATCTGTAACCGTGGTTACCCGCAAACAGCGTTCCCCTTGTTGCATGATCGGTCCAGTGGTAACCTGAATATCAATAAATTTACCATCATGACGCCGTACTTGCCATTCACCGGAATGATGGGGGTCAAGGAATTCGGTTAAGGATCGTCCTAATAAATAATCACGGGGATAAGCAAACAGTTGACAGAAGGCGGGATTAACCCGTACCAGTCGCCATTGTTCATCAGTAATACATAAGCCTACCGGGGCAGATTCATAGAATAACTCTAAGAGTTTCTCACTGGTTTGGGCGTGTTCCTGCGCTTGTACCCGATGGGAAATATCCAGCCATGCGCCAATAATTTCTTGGGGAATCCCTTGGTCATTGCGAATCAGTTTCCAATCATCTTGTAGCCAAAGATACTCTCCATTTTTCTGTTTAAACCGATATTCTTGAATCGAATAGCCTTGCTGAAACAGTTGAGCAAATCCGGTGAGAACGGTGGGTAAGTCTTGGGGATGAATGTGATTTAACCAAAAATCTGGTTGTTCCAGGATTTCGCCGGGGGTATAGCCAATCAGGGCGGTAATATTATCACTAATAAACGTGGTTTGATAGGGCGGAATAAACTGGCGACTGTAAATAGCCGTGGGACTCGCCGAGAGTAAATAATGCAGTCGTTCTTGCGTCGCCTTTGCCAACTGTTCTGCCTTTTGCCGTTCCGCCAGTTCCGTTTGGAGTTGGGAAAACGCATTCGCTTGTTGAATCGCGATCGCGATTTGCACACTGAGTTGTTCTAATAAGTCCAATTCCTGAGGTTCCCATGGGCGAGGGGCGGCACAATGATGGGCAACTAATAAGCCCCAAAGTTGTTCGTTAATAATAATGGGAACGGTGAGAATGGCTTTAACTTGAAACTGTTCCAGGAGTTCTAAATGGCAAGGAGTTAACCCTTGATGATAAATATTATGCGCCACCTGACGCCGCCCATTCAGATAGTCAGCGCCTTTGGTTTCTTGGAAGTAAGCATCGCGAACTTGGGAACCGAGAACCGAGGGAAAGTCACCCACCGATTCCGCCACAATCTCCCCACTCCAATCCTCGGCAAACTGATAAACCAAGACGCGATCGCAATGGAGTAACTGGCGCACTTCTTTAACCGTGGCTTGGAAGATATCCGGTAGTTTTAAGAAGCAGCGAATCCGTTGGGCAATCGAGCGTAAAATATGTTCCCGTTCCGCCTGTTTTTGTAATTGGTGGGTGCGGGATTGGACTAATTCTTCCAGTTGAGTATTGCGACTTTCTAATAACTCAATTTTTTCCGCTTCTAACTGACCGATGACTTGCTGGAGTTGGTCAATCACACCGTACATTTCCATCGGATCAAGAACTTGCAGCAACCGCGTTTGGGTAACAATTCCCAGCAATTCCCCCTGATCGCCCGTAACCACTAATCGCCGCACATAACGACGCTGCATTTCCTGATGGGCGTGCCAAAGATTATCCTGGGTACGCAGGTAAAATAGAGGTTGACTCATCACATCCTTTGCCTGTAATCCACTCAGATTGACACCTAATACTTGAAACTGGACAATATCCCGTTCGGTGATAATTCCTACAGGTTTTTGTTGATTTCCAGCCGGAAACTCTTGACATATATTACTTTTCACAGGATCTGAAAACCCTCTCTCCAAACCTCTCTCCTGCAAGGATAGAGGCTGTGAATTCTCCCCCCTCGCCGGGGGGAATGAGGGGGGTTGGGGGGTTAGAACTAATGTCGATTTTTCTAAATGGCGTGAACAGTCAGCTTGACATATAACCACACAACTGACTCGATGTCGTGCCATTAACTGCGCTAGTTTCAGCACTGAGGTATCCACGGTGGCTTGAATCACCGTCCTATTCATCACCTCATCCACGGTTCGTAGTTTCAGCAAATGAGAGGGTTCAATCACCGAACGCAGGGTGGAAAGGGTAATTAAACCCAGTAATTGTTCCTGATCATCCACCACAGGCAGATGACGAATCTGGTATTGTTTAAGAATACCTAGAACGCTAAAAACATCTCGAAACTCGCTCGATTTGAGGCGATAATCTGGGGGACTCATCACCTGACGAATACTCACCCCCGCCAAATTGCGCCCTTGTGCAGTTAAGCGCACCACATCCCGTTCAGTAAAGATACCCACAAGCTGGGTTCCCTGAGTAACTAAGACACAGCTAGTGGAAGGAGACAGTAAGGGGTTCTGCGGGGATTCTGGCGTCTTTTCTCCCTCCTGGGAACAGGAACATCCCTGCACCTGACTCATTCGCGCCAAAACCTCAACCACGGGTGTATCCAGCGTCACCGTAACCGGAGTGCGATCGAGGATATCGTCAAGTTGGGGAGAGTGGAAGCACCAAGGTTGATTCGGGAGATGAGGAGAGGATGCCATAAGGATGCTAAACTGATCAGCGATAAGGGATTAAGTCATGAAGTCGAATGGGGATCGTCTAAGTGACTATTGGGGGATAGTGGTATACTATCCCCTCCCTTTTCAGCATACAGTTTCGAGCATTGTTCGTAGTTGCGCTTTAGATCGCACTCATGAATGTCTCAGGCTACAATCGATACCAGATCCTGATCTCCCTATAGTGCCAGACTTCCGGTTGCGTTCCTGATTGAACCTGTGTGGATACGATGAATACTCAACTCACCCCCTCCCAACTGAATTCCTATCAAGCAATATTACCCAATGATGATCCCGCCCAGGACGCGATCGCAGTTCTCAAAGACCATAATGGAGATATTGAGGCATCGTTTGAGGAACTGTATTTTCAGCAACATGGTCCAATCCCCGATTTTCCTGACAAATCCCTGTGGGAAGTGACGCTGAACCAGTTGCGTCAGGAATTGTGTGGTGATGATAGCTTCCGCACTAAGGTACAGGAATATAGCAAGAATCCGGGAAGTACACCTTTGTTGACGGGATTAATTGTGTATTTGGTGGGATTAGCTGGCTTACCCCTTGATCCTGCGATCGCCACTGTGGTGGTATTGTATATTCTCAAGATTGGGTTAAATATTTTCTGTCAATATACAGAACCCTCCGATTCCAAATCCTTACCAGGTGAGTAGGGGCGCACCGATGTGCATCCGTGTCAACTTAAGGTAGAAAACCAATGCTGGCAAGGTTTTAAACCGTGTCTATCTACTCCTCAACATTTTCCCCCTCATCCCCTAACCCCAACTCCGGACCCCCCTCGTTCCCCCCTA